>CAOJHH010000006.1 GCA_948436025.1 uncultured Clostridium sp.
ATTTTTAGGGCTAATGTTTAAAAATTTTTGGGACATTTTCCAAAATCATTGACATACCAAATTTGTAAAGCCTTGGTATTGCTGGATTTTTTTAAACTTCCATGATAATTGGCAAAATCATTGGGTTTCTTTTTGTTTTTTGGTAGATGTAATCTCTTAGATTATCTTTTAAATTCGATTTAATGACAGACCATTCTTTGATGTGTTTTTCTTCGCATTTTGCAATTTCATCGCGAATAACCATTTTTACACTATCCATTAAGTTTTCGGATTCTCTTACATATACAAATCCTCTTGAAATAACATCTGGTCCTGCTACGACTCCTCCTGTGGCTCCATCCATAGTTAATACAATGACAATTAATCCATCTTGTGATAAATGTTGCCTATCTCGTAATACAATATTTCCAACATCTCCTACTCCTAAACCATCTACTAAAATTTTTCCGGATGGCACCGAGCCTGTTAGTTTTGCTTCATATTCATTTATTTCTAGTATTCTACCATTAGTTAAAATAAAAGTGTTTTCTGGTTCAATTCCCATTTTTTTAGCGGTTTCAATATGGGCAATTAATTGCCTATATTCGCCATGAACGGGAATAAAGTATTTTGGCCTGACAAGTGCTAACATTAGTTTTTGTTCTTCTTGGCAAGCATGTCCAGATACATGTACATCTTCTAAGGTAGAGTATACGACTTCTGCTCCAATTTTCATTAAATCATCAATTACTTTGGAAACTAGTTTTTCGTTTCCTGGTATTGGACTTGCTGAAATAATGACTAGGTCATTCGAGGTAATGGTTACTTTTTTGTGTTCTCCCGTTGCCATTCTCGTAAGGGCTGACATGGTTTCTCCTTGTGAACCAGTGGTAATAATCACTAATTGTTCATCGGTATAATTACGAATCATGTCAATATCGATAAATACATTGTTTGGTACTTGGATGTAACCAAGTTCAATGGCTGTGGTAATCATGTTAATCATACTTCTACCACATACGGCAATTTTTCTGCCATATTTTACTGCGGAATTGACTATTTGTTGTACGCGGTGTACGTTTGAGGCAAAGGTGGCTACTACAATACGTTTTTTGCAGTTTAAGAATAGTTTTTCAAATACGTCTCCTACGGTGCTTTCCGACATGGTATAGCCTCTTCTTTCTGCATTGGTACTATCGGACATAAGGGCAAGTACGCCTTTGTTTCCAAGCTCTGCTAATCTTCCAAAATCCATTCGTTCATCATCTATTGGAATATAGTCAATTTTAAAGTCTCCTGTGTGAAGAATGGTTCCCACTGGTGTATGAATGGCTAATGCTACGGCATCGGGTATACTATGGCAACTACGGATAAATTCTACATTTATTTTTCCAAAATAGATGGTTTCTCCTTGGTTTATAATGTTTAGTTTTGTACTACGTACTAAGCCATGTTCTTCTAATTTGTTTTTTATCAGTCCTGCGGTTAATCTGGTAGCATAGATTGGGATGTTGATTTGTTTTAATAGGTATGGAATGGAACCAATATGGTCTTCGTGTCCATGGGTAATAACTAATCCTTTAATTTTTTCCTTGTTTCGTTCTAAATACGTAATATCTGGTATGACTAAATCAATTCCTAGCATATCGTCTTCTGGAAAAGCCAATCCACAATCTACTACAACAATTTCATTTTCATATTCAAAAACAGTTATATTTTTTCCAATTTCTAATAATCCACCAAGTGGAATAATTTTTAATGGACTTTTCTTAAATTGAAAACGATTGTCTGATTTCGACTTATTTTCCTTCTCGTTCTGGTTCTCCACGCTTGTATAACTTGTTTGTCTTCGCCTTGTTTGAGTTTGTACTTTTAACTCGTTATATGGTTCTTTTCTTCTTTGCATTTCGCTTCTTCGTTCTACATTTCCCTTTCGGTTTTGGTTTTCTCTTTTAGCATCTAATCTTCTTTCGGTTGCTTGATTTTCCTTGCTACTTTCTTGATTTGCTTGTGGTCTTCTTGTTCTTTTTTGTGTTTCAAATTTTGACTCGATGTTTTCCTTTTGTGGTTGGTTATTTGTTCTTGGTTCTTCCTTTCTTTTTTGAATTTGATTTTTGGTTTTAGTTTCATTTGTTCTTGGAACATGTGTCCTTGTTCCTCTTCTTTTTACAGTAATTTCTTTGTTTATAATACTACTGTTCTCTTCTGTTTTGATGTTTTCTTTCACTCTAATTCTCCTTTATCTTTCATTTCAATTTACATTTTCGCATGAAAAAACTATCAGTTTTGCAAAACTGATCGGCTTTTAAGAGGTGATATGGGTATTTCTTAAAATAGATATGTTTTTTATCCGAACCTCACATATCCTTTTTTCCATATCATCATTATTTTTCTCTTTTTTCCGAATCTCAAATTGATACTGTTAATATACTATCTTTTTGCTTTTTTCATACATAAAATTTAAATCTCTTCTTTACCAATCCTTGGTAATCATTGTTCTTTATTATACTACAAGTTAAACGATAAGTCAAGAATTCTCTAAAATCCTTGTACCGCCAATGATTCCTGCGTCATTACCAAGTGTTGCAAGTTTGATTGTTGTTTTTTCTCTTTCCATTGGTATCATAATTCGGTCTAGTTCTTTTAAAAGTATATTCCATAGCACATCTTTAAAATGCACGAAACTACCTCCAATCACAACTACATCACTACTACAAATTCGTGCAAAATTGGCAATTCCTATGCTTAAATATTCGATATAGGTTTTTATTATTTCTTCGAATGCTTGATTTTTCGTTTCATCTTTTAGGATTTGCAAAATTTCTTTACTAGACAAATTCTCATTTTGAAGTTTGTTTCTAATTCCGCGTTTTTAGCGCTTTCATTGAGGCATATGCCTCATAACAACCACGTTTTCCACAATTGCAAAATTTACCATTTCGTTCAATAATCATGTGTCCTGCACTTCGTACTTCTTCTACTAGTTTGCCCCTTAAAAATACAGCAGTTCCAATCCCTGTTCCAATTCCTAAAAACACACCATTGTTACACCCCTTTAAAGCCCCATACTCTTTTTCGGCAATTCCTGCACACATGCCATCGTTTTTTAGAAAGATAGGCTTATCAATGATCTGTTTTACGAGTCCTTCTATGTTTATTTTTTCTCCTTGAAGGTTAGCTGCCTGTTCAATGCATCCATTTTTCGGTCTTCCGTGGAACAGAAATGCCAATCATTTCAATTTTTTCTTTCAAAGTGGTCTGCAATATTTTATCAATTTGTTGATGTATCACTTTTTTCAATGTTTCCTCTAAATTTTCTTTTTCTTCTTTCGAAAAATTGTGTTCACATTTTCGTATGATTTTCCCGTTTTCTACTAATCCTAATGCGATGTGACTTCCTCCTAAATCAATTCCTATTCTCATTTCTCTTTCTCCTTTTTAGAAAATATTAAATTTATCAATGATTGTGTTAGTGGCTTTGCCACTAACAAATCATTATATGCGTTAGAATACAAATAAGGGTTGCATGATATGCAACCCTTACAATCTTTTCTTTGTATTTTAGAAACCATATGCTGAGAATAAGAAGTTACCCATGTATAATTGGATACAAGGAACTAATACAACTAATACGAAGAAGATTAGCACAACTCCAACAATACTGTATACTACTTGTGGTAATACCATCATAATCTTATCTAGTATATTATTAATATCAATTTCCATATATTCTAGTAGTTTTTCCATCATCTCTGGTAAATCGGTTTTCATACCTATTTTCAACATCTCCGTAATCATCGAGGATGGTAATCCTGATTTCTCAAATGGTTCAATCCATGATTGTCCAATTAGTATATTATTGATGGAAGCTTCTATAATCGATAGCATTACATAGTTTTTGCTAACATTTTTACTTACTTCTAATGCTTCTTGTATTCTCATACCATTGTTCAAGTTTAAAAGCATCGCTCTCATTAGTCTTGAAAAATCTAATGAAAAGATAAGTTTTCCAAAAATCGGCATGGTGTATTTAAAGTAATCAAAACTATATTTTCCTTTTGGCGTATTGATATAGGCAACAATTCCTATAGTTATTCCTATTAGTATCGCTGTTGGAATATACCAATAGGCTACTACCCCATTTAAAAAGCTTTGGAACCATAAAGTAATCGCCGGTAGTTCATCTTGTGTTCCTACTGCTTCAAATACATCTTGAATGGATGGTATTGCAAATAGGGTACCTACCACTAACATAACCATTAACAATGCAAATTGAGCAAGGTTTGGTATTAATATCTTTTTTACTTTTTTGGTAATATCTGCTGCATCATCTAAATATTTTACCGCTTGTTCTAAGGAAGTAGTTAAAGAACCAGATAGTTCTCCAACTTTTATCATGTTAATATAAATGTATGGGAAAACATTCGAGTAATATTCCATGGTAGTATACATGTTCTCTCCAGCTTCTACACCTGCTAGAATATCTTCTAATATTCCTTTAAACAAGTAATTTTCTGTACTATCAATAATCGTACTCAATGCATGAATATTATTAAAGTTTGCCTTTTTTAATAAATAAAAATTTTGTGTAAAAATAACAATATCGCGGTTTGTAATTTTTTCTGTTTTACTTAGTGCTTGATTAATTTTTTGGATATACGACTGTCTATTTTTTTCACGGTTTGCCATTAAGTTTGTTGTATTGGCATTTTTTAAAATGTCATCAATATCTTTTACATTTCTTTTATTGGTTTTTACTGGTTTTTTGGTAATGGCAATTTGTTCCGCAATGTGAATTGGCGTTAAATTATTTCTTTTTAACTTTTTAATAACAGCACTACGATTATTTTCTTCAATTCGGTTGCTAACAATAACTCCATTTGGCGTTAATGCACGGTATCGATACACTGCCATGGTAAGCCTCCTTTTTATTTATTTTTCTTAATTCTAAGTTGCATAATTGTTCGGTTAAGAGTTTCAATATTCTTCTCTTCAATTTGAGCTTTTGCTTGCTCTAAGGTAATCTTGTCATCTACAAATAATTCTGCAATCGAATTAATTAGTCCAATACTTCCTTTTTCTAGATTACTTTGAATGGCGTCTTCTATTTCAGATACACTGATTTTTTCTTTACGAATCAGTCCTGCTACAATATTGTCTACCACCATTACTTCTGGTACTAACACTAGTTTCCCATCGGTTCCTTTTAATAGTCTTTGTGAAATAACTAATTTTAATAGGGATGCAATTAAGTATTTAATAGTTTGCTGGTCACTAATATCATAGAAATTAATCATACGGTCAATGGTTTCTGCACAAGATTTTGTATGCAAAGTACCAATTACTAAATGTCCTGCTTCTGCTGTTTCAATGGCTGCATCCATGGTTTCTTTATCACGAATCTCTCCTACTACCACAATATCGCAGTCTTCTCTTAAGGAGTTTTTTACACCATCGCTATAACATAGTGAGTCTCCACCAATTCCTACTTCTTTTTGTACAATAATGGATTTTTTGGAGTGATGCTTGTATTCCACTGGGCTTTCTAACGTTAGTATTTTCTTATTTTGTGTTTCATTAATTTCATTAATTAATGCACTTAAGGTTGTAGTTTTTCCAGAGTTTGTTTTACCAGTTACTAACATAAGTCCTTGTGGTTGGAAGGTCATACGTCTTACAATGTCTGGAACTCCTAAATCTTCAAATTTTGGTAGTTCACTTTTGATAATTCTTAAGGTAAAAAGTGGTACATCTTCAGAAGAAGAAATGTTTACCCTGAAACGTTTATCGGCATATTCTAAAGAAGTATCTAATTTTCTGGTTTCTTTATAAACAGTATCTTTTTCAATGTTTCCTCTTACTAAGTAATCATAAATTTCGTTCATATCTTCTGGTGTTAATTCTTCGCATTCTTCTACTGGTCTTAATTCTCTTATTATTCTAAGCATTGGCTTATTTCCACAAATAAAGTGGATATCGGATGCATCTTTCTCGATTGCTTGGTCTAGTATTCTTTCAATTTGTATCATTCGTATTTTCCCTCCCATGTAATTTTAATAAATTACTAATTTTTTATTTAATTCTTCTAATGTGGTAACACCTGCTAGCACTTTATAAATACCGTCAATCACAAGTGGTTTATAATTTTTTCTAATGGCTGCTTCTTTCATTTTTAAGGTAGAGGCATCACTGGTAATCAGTTCTCTTAATTCATCATCAATGTTTAAAATTTCAAAAACACCAATACGGTCATAATATCCTGTGTTATTACATTGAGAACATCCCACTGCATCATAGGTCATTTTTCCATAGAAGTCAAAATTTACTCCGTATTTTTCACCAATTCTTTTCATAATTTCAGTTTCTTCAAAAGTGAATTCTCTTGCTCTTGCACAATGTGGACATATTTTTCGAACAAGCCTTTGGGATACTGCTGTGGCAAGTGTACTTGCAATATCGTAATTGGAAACTCCCATTTTTCTTAATCTGGTAATTACTTCCACACTATCGATGGTATGAATGGTAGATAATACATAATGTCCTGTTTGTCCTGCTTGTAAAGCAATTTCTGCTGTTTCTCTATCACGAATTTCTCCTACTAAAATAATATCTGGGTCTTGTCTTAATACGGTTCGTAATGAATCAGAAAAGCTTATTTTGGCATCCACTTCTACTTGGTTTAAACCGGGAATGCGGATTTCCACTGGGTCTTCAATGGTGGTTACATTGATTTCTGGTTTATTTAAGTAATCAATAATACTGTAAAGGGTCGTTGTTTTACCTTCTCCAGTAGGTGCTGCCATAATGGTAATACTATTTCGTTTTTCAAAACTATTTTTTACAATTTGTTCGTCTTTTGGAAATCCTAATTCAAATAAGTTACGAATATCGGAGTTTTTCTTCAATAGCCTTAATACAAATTTCTCACCATGTACATTTTTTTGGGAAGAAACACGGATATTGTAATCTGGATATAATAGAATTCTACCATCTTGGGATTCTTGTTTTTCTTGATGCATATTGGAAATCGCTTTTAAACGACCAATCACTTGTGCTTGTTTTTCTTTATCCAAATTTCCTGCTGTAAACAATTCTCCATCAATACGATAACGAATTCGAAGTTCATCTTCCATCGGTTCAAAATGAATATCACTTGCTCTTTTGTCCATTGCTTTTTTAATAATGGTATCCACTAAACCTGTAATATCGGAAGAGGAATTAATGTCATCGGTTTCTTTTCCTTGCATGGATACTAATATTTTTTCGATATTACTATCAAACGTAATATATTTTTCCATAATTAAGCCTTTGTTTAATAATAATAGACGAATGGTGTCGACTGCTCTTTTATTGGCAGTATCGGAAAAACAAACTTTAATTCTTCCACCTTCTATTTCAAAAGGAATTGCGCGATTACGTCTTAGCACATCTGGCGAAATGTAATCATCTAAATTAATTTTAATATCACTTGGTTCTAATAAAATTGCTTTTTCTCCTAGGATTTCTCCAATTGCTTGGATTAATCGATAAGAATCGCATACTTTTAATTCATTTAAAATATCGCCCATCTTTTTATTAGAATGTGTTTTTTGATATTCTAACGCTTTTTGTATGTCATTTTCCGTAATGACACCTTTTCTTACTAATTCAATTCCTATTGGTAATCTTCTTTCCATGTTTTTTCCTCCTTTGTGTTTCTTATTTTATTATACAATATCTTGTTTACAATTCCTAGAATAATTATGAAATTACCAAAAATTACACATTTGAATTTAACACATATCGTGTTGTTTTTGTATATTCATTTGCATCACCAATTTTCATAAATACCTTAACTATTGTTTTGCCATTTTTTTCCTCTGCCCCAAATTGGGCTTCACTAATGTTTTCACATATTTTTATATGATTAAAATAAATACTATGATTTTGGAATGTGAAAGCATTTCCTGTTGTAAAAGAAATACTAAAAGTGTCTCTTGTTTCTTTAATTTCATAGATATTATTTCCTTCTTGCATTGTTTCTTCTAAAAAATACATATGAAATTTGGTTAATTCTCCAATATGCTCGCTATTTTCGTCTACACTATTTACATTTGTATAAAAAAACGATGTTATACTTGCAATAATACCAATAACAACAACCATTGCAATCACATACATAATAATACTAGTTGTCGTAAGCCCATGCTCTTGTTTCATATTTTGCTATCCTTCCTTTCGTTTAAGAAGAAGAAACTTAGTAGAAACCTTCAAGAAATTTTAAGGGTTTCTTACGTTATTTGTTAAAAGAGTAGAAATTTCGATTTTTTCTATCTTTTTTCCAATCCTGTATTCAACTCTTACTGTTAAAATTTTAACTAAATCCTTCTTATTTGTATTTTCTTCTAATTCATTATATTTTTGAATTTCTCCTGTTATTTGATATTGTTGTGGAATATTATTTGCTACTTCTAAGTTTTTAATCATTTCATTAATCGTATTGTTTTGATTGGAATCTGGTTGTACTTCCTCATAGTTCATTGATTTAATTTCTTCTATTACATCAATAAGATAGTTGGTCGCAATGGAATTCCTATTTTTTGCACTTGTTGTTAAATAAAAATTATAAAATAGAGTTACAATCATTCCTACAAATATCATAATTACAATGATACTAATAACTATATCGGCGGTTGTAAAACCTTTCTTTTCTTTTACTTTTATCATTTTTACGTTCCTACCTCACCTTTATTTTGTTTTCTTATACCCCCATGATATTTAGTTTGATACAATTGTTCTTTTGACCTTTTCCTTATCTTGTCTACTTATAAAATATTCCTATTTTATCATATAATTTACTATAAAATTATTACCAGTTAGCATAATTATGTTTGCTATGCTAAAATAGAAAATCATTGGTTTTGTTTTCTTATTATTTATTACTTTTGGTGATTTTCGCCTTTTGCTATATTTTATAATATTTTCAAATCCAATCATTAAAATTGTACATAATAATGTTGCAATTGTTATATATTCTCCTGTTATGATAAGCATATTTAAAATAAATAATAAAATTAATAGAATTTTGTTTTCTTGTAGATTCTTCTTGAATTTTATGGTATCTATCAAAATAAAAAATATCATAACAGTTAAATATATCCCATATTTATATACATTCCCATTTTGGAATGTACATGAATATATGATATATAATATAGAAACAAGAACTTGATAATATAATACTGATTTTTGGATTTGATTTTTTTCTTTATCAATTCCAGCTAAGATAAATAAGCTAGTAAAATATAAAATTACTAGTATAATATAAATCATATTTTCAACACATACTGTATTAATTTCGATTTTTAAAGATAACCCAAATAGCACAAACACAATTCCTGTTAGTATTTCAAATAAAAAATAGCGAATACCAATTGGATGTTTGCAATAGCGACATTTTCCTCCTAAAAATAAGAAGCTAAACACAGGAACTAAATCCAACATTCCTAATTTATGATTGCAATTAGGGCAGTATGAATGTTTATGAGTAATGTTCTCTTTTTTAGGCAAACGATAAGTAGCAAGTGTAAAAAAGCTACCAAAATAAATTCCCATAATAAATAAAATGATTCCTAAAAACACTTGCATCCCATTTTCTCCTTTGTTTCGTTCTTAAACTAAATGGCATATACATTTTATGCATATGCCATTTAGCATGATTTTGATTACTAGTTTTGTGCTGAAGTATTTCCGTTTACATTGCGAATAATGTCTTCAATTTCATCATTTAAACCACGTAAATCTTCATCTTCTTTTGCAGCAGCATTTGTATAGTTTTTTCCAGCTTCTTGTGCTCTATTTAAGATACCTCTTTGTCCTATTGTCATGCTGATTGTAATACCTGCTAAGATTAATAATACGATGATTGTGATTACTAACGCAACTAATGTAATACCTCTTTGTCCTTTTAACATAAAAAATTCCTCCTTATTATATTTTTGATTTGTATATATTTATAGAATAAATATAACCGAATGTTATTTAATTCCAGTAGGCTTTTTATTCGTACTAGAATTTGGTGTATTTGTACTACTATTATTGTTACTGTTATCTGGGTTAGGTGTTGTAGTACTTCCGGCATTTCCACTTGGGGTTACTGGATTTTCTGTATTTTCGCTTGCAACGGTATTCGTATTCCCAAATGGATTTACTTTTCCTTTATCATAATCTTTTGTTCTTTCATATA
Source organism: uncultured Clostridium sp. (assembly GCA_948436025.1). Taxonomy (GTDB): domain Bacteria; phylum Bacillota; class Clostridia; order TANB77; family CAG-508; genus RGIG8482. The sequence continues at coordinate 10,205 of CAOJHH010000006.1, forward strand.
AATTTAAATCACTATTATTGATTTCATATACAATTGGTGTCATTGCATTTTGCTCATCTTCTATACTTTCTTGTAATTCTTGTTTTACATTATTAGGTGCTTCATATTGCTCTATTTTGGGAACCACTTTATTCATAGGAATATAATCATACAAAAACACTCCCAATACTAATAGTATTGCCAATACTAATAACAAAATAATAATAATTTCTTTAAAGGCTGTTTTCATTAGGAATCTCCCCCTTCCCTATCAATTGTCGAATCTTCTGGTGTTACCGTATTATTCGTTGTATCTGTTTCTAAGTTGTTGCTTGTTTGTGGTGTTCTTCTAGTAGCATTATCAATTCGAATTGCAATTTCTTTTACTTCAAAACTTGCTTGCAAATTTTCAGTACTTCCTTCAAATGGGGTTACTTTTGTGTTTTCAATTTTGAAATTCAAAGAAGAATCATTCTCTAATGCTGCAATAAATTCAGAAATTGACACATATTTTCCAGTTGCAACGAACGATAAATCGTATTGATTTTGTGCCCCTGTTGCACTTTGGCTAACAGTAAACTTTAACACAATTCCGTTTTTGGTAGCATGATTTCCTATCTTTGTCCACAAATATTCCATTTCATACTGAATTCCTTGTGTGGCAATTTCAATTTCTTCCTGAGAACTATATAAAATTTTATCATTATATTCATCTTTTGCAATTACTAATTGTTTTGCACTATCATTTAGCTCACTCATGGCTTTGGTTCTATCAACACTAGTTAAAGTACTTACCTTTTGAAGTTCACCATCAAGTGCTTCACTTTTATCTTTAATTTGAAAAATTGATAAAACATCTTTGCCAAAAATACTTAAGCCATTAAAGATTGTAAAATACCCTAAAACTAGCAATAAAACAATTAATAATAGTATTAAAATTTTTCTCATAATCTGTCTCCTTTACCCAATTGGCAAACTTCCTTCAATTACTGTTTTTATTAAGCCTGTTTGACCTTCTCTTTGTCCACTATCTGATACTACATTTAGCAAAATATCATCTTCTTTAATTTTCGATTTAAAGTATCCTAATTGTTCATAATTATATGATTGTGCGTTGATCACAATCGTATCACCAGAGGTGTTTTGAATGGAAGTAATTTGCACACCTTTTGGTATTACATACATAATTTGATTTAATAGGGTTGGGATTGCATTTTTTCTTCTATTCTTCTCTTGTGTTTTAGAAGTCAAATCTTCCAACTTCTGTGTCATAGATTTATACTTGCTTGTATTGGTTCGTAAGGTGGTAGTATCATTATTGATTTTTGAAATTTGTATATTTACATCATTAATTGCCTTCATTATTTCATCGTTTTTGTCTTGAATGGATTTATCTAAAAACATACTAATACCACTGTATATTAATATTAGTACCAAAATTCCTACTGCAATACGTATTAGTCCAATTTCCCCTGCCGTTAGTTTTTCGTTAAAATTCATATCTAGACGAATATTTAATTTGTTTGCAAATTTAGAAGACTTCCCACTTTTTCCACCAACATCTGCTGTTAACCATTCTGGAAGCTTATCCATAAAAGTTTCTTTTTTAAAGTTTAATCCTTTTAATCCTTCTCCTAATCCGTCTAGTGCTAAAGCTATAGCAGAGTTTACTTCAATATAATCTTTGATATTAATTTTGGTTTGAATATTATTAATAAAATATGGTCGTAAAATCTCACATTTAATATCTTTTAAATATTCTTGAAAATAAATGTCAATGTTATTAATTACCGAAGCAGTACCAGTAAGATATATTTTGTCAATTTTATTTAAACTTTGGTCTACAATTTTGCGAACATTATTAACAATATTATATAAAGTAGGCATAATATCATCTAAATATTCATTTTCTTCATATTGTAAGTCTTTTCCTTCTTGTGTGTATATGGTAGAATTTTTACAAATTTCATATGCTTTTACATAAGAGTTTTCTTTTGCATTAATATTGGCAAATATTTGTGTAACTCCTTCGTCAAAAGTTTGAATATCTAATATTTTTTTATCTACTATAGTAGTTACAGTGGTCTTTTCTTCCATGTTAACAATTAACACATTTTCTTTTTCTTTTGCTTCTAATAAGTTACCGATTGATGTTCCCATTGGTGATTCTGAGGCAATACGATAGCCTTCTAATTGTTGCTCCTTTTTTGCGATATCTGCTTTATTCGCTGATACATGGATTGCCTTTATTTTTTCTTTATCTTCTATGTCCGTTACTAATACATATCTACTTTCAAAAGCATCCTTATTTACTCCTTTATCATAGCAAATCGACTCAAATTCTGTGTTAATAACATTTTGCATATCCTTCTTGTTTAACAAACTAAATAGATAAAAATAGTTATATTCTTCATTGGATAGGTTAATACTAATTGGTGTTTTATAACTATAAGTTTCTTCAATGACTTGCTTGATTGCCTCATTTAATTTGTCATAAAATTTAATACCAAAGGAGTCAATTTTTATATTGTCATTATCTTTGGATACTTTGGCATATTTAATTACATTATTTTCAACATATAAACCTAAACAAGTTGACATTTCTTTCTCCTTTGTTATTTATTTTACACTTTTATCTTTTACATTTTTCTTGATTTCATACGTAAATTTTCATCCAAAAATTACATTTTTTTCTTTTTTATGAATCGTATTTCCATGAAATCGTAATTTTTGCATGTCGAACCAAATACCATATTGTTATTTTATATGTTTTCCTTCAAAAGTCAATAGTATTTTATGAATTGTCATGTAAATGTAATATATCTGTAATATAACTTAACTTACACATATAAAATCCATCCGTATTTTCATTTGGTAAAATCGTTTTTTGTTCCAAAATGTAAAACTCTTTTCTTTGCTTTTCCTTTTCTTTTATGAATTCTTTTACTATATTTTCATTTTCTTCTTTTAAAATACTACAAGTGGAATATACTAATTCTCCTCCGCTTTTTAAATATTTGCTACATACTTCCAGTATTTGTTTTTGTACTTTTACAATATCTTCTAATTCTTCTTTTGTTTTTTTCCATTTAATATCTGGTTTTCTTTTTAGAACGCCTAATCCCATACAAGGAACATCTAGTAAAATCTTGTCAAATTTTTCTTTATACTTTTCTTCATATTGTAAAGCATCTTTTTGTTTTGTAGTAATCGTCAAACTTCCTAATCTTTTGGCATTCTCTTCTACTAATTTTACACGGTTTACATGAAGATCCCATGCCTCAATTTCTCCTGTATTTTTCATAAGTTCTGCTAAATGAGTCGTTTTTCCTCCGTGGTGCACTACAAGCATCTAGTACCATTTCATTTTCTTTTGGATTTACCATATAACCAATTTGACCTGCTCCTTCGTCTTGAATCGTAAAGAAACCTTCCTTAAACAAATCCAAGTTTGCAACCCCTTTTATCTTTTTTAGATGTAAGAAATTTTGGAATTCTGCTTCTTCGTATTCTATTTTCCTTTCTTCTAATTTTACTTTTACTTCCTCTACTGTTGTCTTTAATGAATTCACACGGATTGTCATTTTGGGTCTTTGATTAGAATACATACATATTTCTTCCGTCTTTGGGGAACCATATTCGTGTAATAGCTTTTCTACAATCCAAATTGGCATAGAATACATTTTTGAAATTCGTTCTATCTCATTTTCCATTTTTGATAATTCTTCATAATCAGTCTTTTGAACTTTGTGAAGAATGGCATTAACAAAATTTACGGATTTGTAACCATATTTCTTACATAAATTAACACATTCGTTTACTGCTGCACTTTTGGGAACCTTATCCAAAAATACAATTTGATAAATACCAATACGCAAAATCATTCTTACCCATTTCGAAATCTTATTGATTTTAATTTTTGAATGTTTGGTAAGTATCGTATCAATGGTTAGCTTCCAAGTAATCACACCATACACAATTTCAGAAATAAAATTGATATCCTTTATGCTTAGTCTTTCTCTATTTTTTTCTAGATATTCATCTAACACTAAATTAGCATATCCATTTTCTTCTTCAATCTTATATAAGATTTTTAAAGCCGACTCCCTTGCTACATCTAATTTCATTGTTTGTACTCCTTTTTCTTTTTTCCTATTATATCATTCAAATATGAATTGTACAAATTCGTATTTTCGTAGCATATCTTTTAAGAACCCCCAGTCAGCTTCGCTGACAGCCCCCTTGTTAAAGGGGCTTTCTTGCAACGCTTCGTAAGGTTAGCAAAATTCAATATATTTGTATATTACCATATCTTTAATACTATTTTTATCATTTCGTACATACTTATTGCATACAAACCTCGGAGACCTTACAGAAAAGCCCCTTTAACAAGGGGGCTGCCGCGGAGCGGCTGGGGGTTCTTAAAGCCATTCAAACTAAACAGTAGTACCTGTCGAAAGTTGTCGCACGATTTTTCTTGCTTTTTTCCATTTTTTGTACTATATTTTTTATGTTAATCATTTGGTAGCAGTCATATGACAGAAAGGTAAAGGACAATAACATGAAGGAAGAGAGCAACAGACTAAAGTTTTTTATAAGCTTTGGTCTGTTTTCATTTTTATTTTATAAAATTGCATAAAATTGTTTTTTTTGGAAATGCTACCACTAAACTATAAAAACGGAGGTTGATAATAAATGAGCGTTGAAAAACACTTAAAAGTAACTGGAACATCTGAAATTTCTTGGAAGGATGCTATTGTGCAAACAATTAATGAAGCAACAAAAACCATTGATTATATTACTAGTGTTACCATTTTAAACCAAACTGCAAAAATCAATGGAAAGAAAATATCAGAATATTTAGTTGATTTAGATTTAAGCTTTACCATTGAACGAGACAGAGACTAAAGGAGGAATGATAATGAAACCAATTGAAACCAAAAAAGATTACCAAACCTATGTTGACCAAAAATCGCCAAATTCCCCTATCTTAAAGAACTGTTTTAATGCCTTTTGGGTAGGTGGCCTTATTTGTTCCATTGGTCAAATCATCTTTAATTATTGCAAATACCGTGGCATGGATATCCAAATGTCAAATACCATTGTTTCCATTATTTTAATTGGAATTAGTGCCTTTTTAACAGGCTTAAACCTATTTAATCGTATTGGAAAATTTGCAGGAGCTGGCTCTCTTATTCCTATTACTGGTTTTGCAAACTCTATTGTATCACCAGCAATGGAATATAAATCCGAAGGATATGTTATGGGAGTCGGTGGAAAAATGTTTACTGTCGCAGGACCTGTTCTTGTTTTTGGTATTTCTGCTTCCATTGTGGTTGGTATTTTATATCTTATTTTTAATACACAATCCATTACTTTTGTGTAGAAAGGAGATTTTCACATGCAAAAAATTGGAAAACAAACCATTAAATTTGATACCCCACCTACTATTTTGCAAACTGCCTCTATTGTAGGTCCTAAGGAATCTGATGGACCTCTTGCAAGTTATTTTGACCAATGCTTAGAGGATGAATTTTGGGGTGAAAAAACATGGGAAAAAGCGGAAAGTAAAATTATAAAAGAAACCGTTAATATGGTCGTTGCCAAATCTGGTATTCCTAGTGAAAAAATTGATTATTGTTTTGCTGGTGATTTACTAAACCAATGTATTTCCTCTAGTTTTGGGTTACGCGAATTAAATTTACCCTTCTTTGGAATTTTTGGTGCATGTTCTACCTTTGTAGAAGCCTTATGTATGGGAAGCGTTTTCCTAGAAGGAGGAGCTCGGAAATTATGCCATTTGTGCTGCATCTAGCCATTTTTGTAGTGCTGAAAAGCAATTTCGTTTTCCACTCGAATTAGGAAACCAACGTCCACCAACATCACAGTGGACCGTTACTGGAAGTGGTGCTGCTATTGTAGCCAAAGATGGAATGGGTCCATACATTACGCATATTACCCCTCGGAAAAATTGTGGATATGGGAATTAAAGATGCGAACAACATGGGAGCAGCTATGGCACCTGCAGCGTTAGATACCCTTCTTACCCATTTTAAAGATACTGGTCGCTCCCCTAGCTATTATGATGCCATTATAACCGGTGATTTAGGACATGTTGGAAAAGAAATTTTAATTGAAATGGCAGAAACAAAAGGTTATAATATTAAATCCAATTATAATGATTGTGGTGTTTTAATTTTTGATAAAGAAAAACAAGATACTCATTCAGGCCGGAAGTGGTTGTGCCTGTTGTGGAACCGTTTTTTCTGGTTATTTATTTAAAATGTTACAACAAAAGAAATATAAAAAAATCTTGCTTATGGCAACTGGTGCCCTAACCAATTCCACTACCTCACAACAAGGTGAATCCATCCCCGGAATTGCTCATGCCATAGCAATTGAACTCTAGGAGGTGGCAAAATGGAATTTTTTAATAGTATCGACTGGATGCAAATGCTTCGTTGTTTTGTGGTAGGAGGACTTATTTGTATTATTGGGCAAATCTTAATTGATAAAACCAAACTAACTCCTGCAAGAATTTTAGTTATCTTTGTAACCACGGGGGCTGTATTAGGAGGCTTAGGCATCTACCAACACTTAGTAGATTTTGCTGGTTGTGGCGCAACCGTTCCTTTAACCGGTTTTGGAAACAACCTAGCCAAAGGAGCCATAGAAGAAGTAAGCAAATCTGGCTTTATCGGTGCCTTTATTGGCGGAACCAAAGCCGCTGCAGGCGGTATCGCTGCTGCCATTTTCTTTCGGATATTTAGCATCGCTTATATCAAAGCCAAAAATGAAAAAACAATAAATTTTCCTCACATACCCCTTGACATTTTGAAGTGTAGTTTGTAAAATAGTAAGAAATAAATAACACTACGATGAAGATGACCTGAGCCATTAGAAGTGACAATACAGAGAGAAAGGATTAGCTGAGAGCCTTTTTGGAGAACCTAGTGGAATAACACATTGGAGCAGTGTAGAATAGAGTGAAAAAGCTTTTTAGAAAGTTTTTTAAGTTGGGTGGTACCGCGGAAACTGTTGCTTTCGTCCCTGCATTTTGTAGGGCACGGAAGCTTTTTTGGTATTACTTTGCCCTTTTAAAAAAGGAGGAATGTTTATGAACGAGTATAGAACACATACTTGTGGAGAATTAAGAATTTCGGATGTTTCAAAAGAAGTCCGTATTGCTGGATGGCTTCGGAGCCGTTCGTGATTTAGGAGGTGTGGTTTTTTTAGATGTACGTGACCAATATGGAGTCACACAAGCGGTTATCTCTGGAAATGAAGACCTTGTCGAATTTGCTAGCCATATTCCAATTGAATCGACCATTACGTTATCCGGAACCGTACGAAAAAGGGATGAGGAAACTTATAACCCAACGATTGATACAGGAGAGGTAGAAGTCTTTATTCAAGATATTAAAATACTGGGAAAACGTACGAAATACTTGCCTTTTGAAATAAATGCAAACCAAGAAGTTCGTGAGGATTTACGTTTGCAATATCGTTATTTGGATTTGCGAAGCGAAAAACAAAAAAATCATTTAATTTTACGTGCTAAAATTTTGCAATTCTTACGTTTGCAAATGATAAACCAAGGTTTTTTAGAGGTGCAAACTCCCATTCTTACAAGCTCTTCTCCAGAAGGTGCAAGAGATTATTTAGTGCCAAGTCGATTGCATGCACGGAAAATTTTATGCTCTTCCACAAGCACCTCAACAATTTAAGCAATTACTAATGGTAGCTGGAATTGATAAATATTTTCAAATTGCTCCTTGTTTTCGTGATGAAGATGCAAGAGCTGACCGTGCTCCTGGTGAATTTTATCAGTTAGATATGGAAATGAGTTTTGCTAACCAAGAAGATGTATTTACTGCGATTGAACCAGTAATATACAATACCTTTAAAACCTTTTCCAATAAAGAAATAGAACATTATCCTTTTCCTCGCATTACCTATAAAGACGCCATGTTACACTATGGAACCGATAAACCAGATTTACGAAATCCACTTATTATTATCGATGTTACGGATTTCTTTGCCAAATGCAGTTTTAAACCTTTCCATAACCGAACCGTTCGTGCCATTAAAGTAGAAGGGCATATGTCAAAAGGATTTCATGAAAAATTGCTTTCGTTTGCTACCTCTATTGGTATGGGTGGACTTGGCTATTTAGAAGTAGAAGATGATTTATCGTATAAAGGACCTATTGATAAATTTATACCAGATGACCTAAAACAAGAATTATTAAAACTTGCCGATTTAAAAGTAAATGACACTATTTTCTTCATTGCCGATACAGAGACAAGAGCAAACTCTTTTGCTGGTCAAATTCGTACCGAGCTTGGAAACCGTTTAAACTTAACCTGCGAAGATAAATTTTGTTTTGTTTGGATTATCGACTTTCCAATGTACGAACTTTGCGATGATGGAAAGTTAACCTTTAGCCATAATCCATTTTCCATGCCACAAGGAGGATTAGAAGCTCTAAACACCAAAAATCCATTAGACATTTTAGCCTACCAATACGATCTTGTATGTAATGGAATTGAACTTTCCTCTGGTGCCGTTCGTAATCATGATATTACCATTATGGAAAAAGCCTTTGAAATTGGTGGCTACACCAAAGAACAACTACAAGAAAAATTCGGTGCTCTTTATACCGCCTTCCAATATGGTGCCCCACCACATGCCGGAATCGCCCCAGGAATTGACCGTATGATTATGTTATTAACCGAAGAAAACACCATTCGTGAAGTAATTGCATTCCCACTAAACAGCAAAGCCCAAGACTTAATGATGGGAGCTCCCGGAAAAGTAAGCCATGAACAACTTCGTGATGTGCATATTAAATTAGATGTAAAAGATTAGGAAAATTCCTAATCTTTTATTTTATAGCTATTATTATATAGCTCATCTGGACAAATATCTGTGCCATCTACCCATGCAATAGATAGTCCTTCAACTTTCACCGTATTAAATATTTCTATATTCTTAATTTTTCGAAAAGCTTTATATTGTAAATATGGTTTTACATCAAATCTTTTCACTTCCCCATTTTCAAAGGTAATTTCTAATTCATAATTTTTTAGGGGTTTTACATCTATTGCTTTTATACTCATGACTTTCTAATCACTCCAATCCTTTTATTTTTATAATTTCTCCTTCTTTGTTATATGCATACCAAGCTGCTTTTAATTCTTCTTTATGTATTTCTATCCACGCTTCTAACATTTTCTTTTGTTTTACTGGTAATTCACCTGCAATAATTTTTTCATCTAACGTAATTGACATTTCATATTCATTGTATTTTATATGAATATGTGGTTCATTATGATGTCCTCCTATTTCTTTATATAGATAAATTAATATTCCATAAAATTGCGAAATAATAGGCATGTTTTTTCACCTCCTATTGTAACAGATTTTTTTCTTTTTTTCAATGATTTTTGTCTTTTTAGATTTATTTTTTGGAAAAATCTTTGAATAAAATAATATGATTTAACTTTTTTTGAACAAAAAAGCAATAGATGTATTGTGAATATTATATATCACTAATACATCTATCGTCAAACACTTTTCATCGACAATTCTCGACTTTATTTTCCGTAGTAGGCATCTAGTAGAATTTGCTTTAATTCGGTTACTAGTGGTAGTCTTGGGTTTGCTGTGGTGCATTGGTCTTCAAAGGCACGGTCTGCTAATTCGTCTACATTGGCTAAAAAGTCTTGTTCTTCTATTCCTAATTCTTGGAAAGATTTTGGAATTTCTAGCTTTTCGTTTAGTTCTTTTATTTTGGCAATTAATGACTCTACACCTTCCCCCGTATTGCTTGCTGGTAAGCCATTTTTTCTTGCTAAATTTGCATATTTTTCATCTGCAATAAAGTATTCGTATTTTGGGAAAGATACAAATTTCGTTGGTTTACTTGCATTGTATCTTATAACATATGGAAGTAAAATGGCATTTGCTCTTCCATGTGCAGTATGATATTTTGCTCCTATTTTATGAGCAAGAGAATGATTGATTCCTAAAAAGGCATTGGTAAATGCCATTCCTGCAATACAACTTGCATTGTGCATTTTTTCTCTTGCTATTTTATTATCTCCATGTTCATAGGCTTCTAATAAATAGTTTAATACTAATTCTACGGCTTTTTCGGAAAGCCCGTCGGTATAATCGGATGCCATATTGGAAACATATGCTTCAATCGCATGGGTTAATACATCCATTCCCGTATCTGCGGTAATTCTCTTTGGTAGGGTCATAACTAAATCTGGGTCAATAATGGCAACATCTGGTGTTAATTCATAATCCGCAAGTGGATATTTTTTGTTTTGTTCTTTATCGGAAATAACCGCAAAAGAAGTTACTTCTGAACCTGTTCCAGATGTGGTTGGAATGGCTACCATTTTGGCTTTTTCGCCTAGTTTTGGAAACTTATACGTACGTTTACGAATGTCCATAAATTTTAATTTTAGCCCTTCTACATCTGCTTCTGGATGTTCATAAAATAACCACATTCCTTTTGCTGCATCAATAGCACTTCCTCCACCAATGGCAATAATCACATCTGGCTTAAAGCTATCAATTGCTTTTACTCCTCGTTTGATGGTATCGAAAGATGGGTCTGGTTCAACTTCGGCAAATATTTCCGAATGTACATAGGATTGTCTATTTCGTAAATGATATAAAATTTTATCCACATAGCCAAGTTTTACCATGGATTCATCGGTAACAATAAATGCTTTTGTAATATCTGGCATTTTTTCTAAATAGGCAATCGAACCTGCCTCAAAATAAATCTTTTCTGGAATTTTAAACCATTGCATATTAACCCTCCTTTTGGCAACTCGTTTCACATTAATTAAATTAACACTAGATACATTGGAAGTAGTGGAATTTCCTCCAAAAGTACCACATCCTAGTGTTAGTGATGGCATATTGGTATTATAAATATCGCCAATTGCCCCATGTGTGGATGGTGAATTTACAATAATTCTTCCTGCTTTTACACGGTTTGAAAATTCTAATATGGTTTGGTTATCTTCTGAGTGAATTACCGCAGAATGTCCAAGCCCACCAAATTCTAAAAGGCTTTCTGCCTTTTTCATTCCTTCTTCTTTACTATCAACAATATAATAAGCAAGAACTGGACTTAATTTTTCTCTTGAAAATGGGAATTCTTCCCCTACTCCTTCTTCGTATACCACTAATACTTTGGTATCTTTTGGTACCTCGATTCCTGCATTTTTTGCAATATCGTATGGGCTTTGCCCTGGAACTTTTCCATTTAAGGTATAGCCTTTTTCGGCTACAAACATAGACTCTTTTAGCTTGTCCTTTTCTTCTGGAGAAATAAAATAACAACCTGCTTCTTTCATTAATTGTTCAAATTCATCATGAATGTCTCTATCAACTAATACCGCTTGTTCCGAAGCACAAATCATTCCATTATCAAATGCCTTTGATAATACTAAATCGGTTACTGAAGTTTTTAATTTGGCGGTTTTATCAATGTAACAAGGTACATTTCCTGGTCCTACTCCAAGTGCTGGTTTTCCACAAGAATACGCCGCTCTTACCATTCCAGTGCCACCTGTTGCTAAAATTAAATTCACATCTGGATGGTTCATTAAGAAATTGGTTGCAGTAATGGATGGTTCTTCAACCCATAAAATACAATCTTTTGGTGCTCCTGCTTCTATGGCTGCATCTCGCAAAATTCTTGCTGCTTCACTACTACATTTTTGTGCCGATGGATGGAACCCAAAAATAATAACATTTCTTGTTTTTGCGGAAATTAAGGATTTAAACATCGTTGTCGAAGTTGGGTTTGTAACTGGTGTTACTCCTGCAATAATTCCCACTGGTTCTGCAATTTGCACATATCCTTCTTCTTCGTTTTCATCAATAACACCCACCGTTTTATCGTATTTAATACTATGGTAAATATATTCGGTTGCAAACATGTTCTTGGTAATCTTGTCCTCATAAATGCCACGACCAGTTTCCTCAACTGCCATTTTCGCTAATTTCATATGGTTTTCAAGTCCTGCCATAGACATTTTTTTAATAATTTGATTAATGGTTTCTTGGTCTAGTTTCATATACTCTTTTGATGCTATTTTTGCACGTTCTACTAAATCATCCACCATTTGCTTAATTCTATCTTTTTCTTCTGGTGTAATTTCTTCTGCCATAATAGACCTCCTTTTTCTTACGCATTTTTCTTCCTATTATATAATATCCATCAAATTTGTCAAGAAAAATCCATCGCCTTTTTTCGAGCATTCTTTTATAAATGACCTAAGTTATCTCCTTTGGCGATTACAAATCATTATATGGGTTACAACAAAAGAATAAGTCAACTACAATCAATTGTAGCTGTCTTATTCTTTTAAAATAAAATGTCTTTTTCTTTTAGTATAATATCTTTTAATTTATCTTTTAATTCTGGCAAACTTTCCTTTATCGTTCCCCATAGTACAGATAAATCAATATTTTCATAGTCATGAACAATTCTATTCCTCATACCTCTAATACTTTTCCATGGAATATCTTCATACACATTCATTGTTTCTTCTGAAACTTCATTTACAAGTTCTCCTATTTGGGAAACTGTAAAAGCACATGCTGTAATTGTTTTCTTATCATCAAAAAACATTTTAGCTTCTAATCCTTTTATGTACTCTTCAACATCATCAATATAGCTAATTATTTTTTGAATTATAATTCTATCTTTACTTTTCATAAACAACAACTCCTTCTTTTTCTATACTTTTATATATCACACTATCCTTTTGAATTTCTGATATTTCAAATAAATCTATATTTTTTTTAAGATTTTGTACTAAATCTTCTAATAAGCCATAAAAATTGATATTCAGTAATTTCCCCTCACTATCTATTACTAAGTCAATGTCACTTTTTGAATTTGCTAAATTTTTAGCATAAGAACCAAATAGCGTTGCTTTTTTAACAGCAAATTTTTTTAATACTTCTGTTAGAATTTCTTTTATTTCTTCAATTGTATAAATTTTCTCTGACATATATATTCCTCCATTAATAACTTTAGTATAACATAAATAAATTCAAATTACTATAAATTTTTCCTTGTTTTTTCTATTCTCCAAAAAATTTGTATAAAATTTCATTGCCTTTTTCGTGGTTTTGTGAATTTTGTTTGAATTTTGTTGCATTTTTATTTTTGTTCATATAAAATATTGGAAAAGAAAAAGAAATTTGGTGATACAAATGAATCAATATCATTCGAAAATACGAAAATTTTCGAGAAAAGAGAAATTGCCTAGTAATACTGTAACTTCAAAACGAATTCGTATTTGCATGGGAATTATGTTTGCTATTTTATTTTTGTTACTGGTTCGTCTTGCTTTTTTGCAATTTGTGCAAGGTGCGGATTTAAAAGAACAAGCTTATAAACAACAAACCGTTAATAAATTGGTAAGTGCCAAAAGAGGTAATATTTTAGATAGTACCGGAAAGGTACTTGCTACTAGTGCACAAGTTGATACGGTTTCGATTAATCCTACCAAAATAAAAGGAAAAAATGCGGAGGAGACAAAAGCAAAAAAGGAAAAGGTAGCAAAAGCATTTTCTGAAATTTTCGGACTGGATTATGAAGAAATGCTTACAAAAGTAAATAGTGAGTCTTCTGTTCAAACCATTATAAAAAAGGTGGAAAAAGATAAGATTGATGCTCTAAAAGCTTGGATGGAAGAAAATAAAATCTCGGTTGGTATTAATATTGATGAAGATACCAAACGTTACTATCCTTATAATAACTTAGCCTCTTATGCGATTGGTTTTTGTAATAGCGAAAACCAAGGTATTTATGGAGTAGAAAGAAGTTTCAATTCCTATTTAACAGGAACACCTGGAAAAATTATGACTTCTACCGATGTTAACAAAGACGAAATTTCTGACGAAAACGGAACATATATTGAAGCCGAAAATGGAAATAATATTGTATTAACCCTTGATGCTAATATTCAAGCCATTTGTGAAAAATATTTAAAAGAGGGAATCGAAGAGAACAATGCTAGAAATGGAAATGTTATCATTATGAAACCAAGTACAGGAGACATTTTAGCTATGGCACAATATCCCGACTACAACTTAAATACCCCTTTTACCCCGATTACTTCTTATTGGCAAGAAAGATGGGACACGCTATCTTCTACGGACAAAACGGAGATGTACCGTAATATTATGGTATCTAGCCGATATGAACCAGGTTCTACTTTTAAACTCATTAATGCCGCCATTGCCTTAGAAGAAAATATTACCGATACGGATGTAACCGATGAATTTAATTGTATTGGTTACGAGACCTTCGGAACCGATAATGATATTACTACCATAAAATGTGGTTCTAGTGTTCCACATGGAAAACAAACCTTGCGCCAAGTATTAGAAAATTCTTGTAACCCTGGTATGATGCAACTTGCTTCTCGTATTGGTACTAGAACCTTTTATAAATATTACAATGCCTTTGGTTTGTTCAACAAAACTAATATCAATCTTCCAGAAGAAATCAATAGTGATTTTTTTAAAGAAGAACGCGTCTATTCTGTTGACCTTGCTACCATGGGATTTGGGCAAAGAATTTCCGTTACACCAATTCAGTTAATTACTGCTATTTCCGCAATTGCGAATGATGGTGTTTTAATGAAACCTCGTATGGTAAAAGAAATTATCAATACCGAAACCAATGCTGTTACTAATATAAAAGAAGAAGAAATAAGACAAGTTATTTCAGCAGAAACTGCAAATAAAATGCTCGATATGATGGAAAGTGTTGTCACCGAGGGACGGTGGTTCTAGAGGTAGTGTACAAGGTTATTCTGTTGGTGGAAAAACAGGTACCTCCGAACCACCAAAAGAAGATGTCGATTTTGGTTATGTTGCTTCCTTTGTTGCCGTTTCCCCTGCGGACAACCCTGAAATTGTTGTGTTGGTCGCTCTTTATAATCCACAAAATGGAAATGCATCTGGTGGTAGAATGGCAGGACCTGTCGTTTCAAAAATTTTATCGGAAGTGTTACCATACTTAGGAATTTCTGCAGATAAAATCGATATTGGAACCACTACTTCTTCTAACTCATTCATTAGTGTTCCAGATGTACAAAATAAAACCGTAACCGAAGCTCAAAAAGTATTAACCAATGCTGGTTTTCGAACACAAATTAATACCACTGGAAATAAAAATGAGGTTCTCGTTTCGGAACAAGTACCAACAAAAGATACCATGCTTCCAAATAACTCACTTGTTGTATTATATACCGAAAATGATAGTGTACGAACCTCTACCACTGTACCAGATTTAAATGGGTTAACCGCCTCTCAAGCTGCCGACTCTCTAAAAGCCAAAAATTTAAACATTTCTATAGATGGCTCTGGTCTTGTTGTCAGCCAAGATCCTCCAAATGGAACTTCTGTAGAACAAGGAAGTGTTGTAAAAATAACGTTACAAAACCAATAAAAGGAAGGGAAGAATTTATAACAAATTCTTCCCTTCCTTTGGGTACTAACTTACTTTGACATCACTTTTAGCTTAATTTCCAATCTCGAAAATAATTCTCTATTTCTTCTTTGGCACTATAAAAGTTTGCATTTCTCCAACCAGAACACTCTTTGATTCTATTTGTTTCCATATTGACTTCAATAGAGCCTAATGTCTCTTGAGAACCTTTTTTCTTTACCTCATAAACAATATGAAAACCATCCGTTTTCCGAGTAGCATCATACTGGTTTGTGGTAAATCGTCTTGGATAGTCGTAAAAATTCCGTTGTAACATCATCATACCTCTTTTCTATTTTTTATTCTACTATTATATCTCCTTAACATAATAGAGTCAATACTTATTCTTTCTTTTTTTCTTGCATTTTCATACAAATTCTTGCTACTAATTTTTCTGGTGAGATTTTTGCTAAAAATCTCGCTATTTTTATTTTTCCTCCTGGTAAAATAATCGTTTTTCCTTTTAACATTTCATCAATTCCATATTTTGCTACAAACTCACTCGATTGTCCTTTTAAATTAAATTTCACGTTTGCTACTTTATTAAAGTTGGTATTGACTGGGCCTGGACATAGTACACTAATTTTTACCTTCGATTTTTTCTTTTTTAATTCGGTATACAACGCTTGTGTTAACCTTACAATATAGGATTTGGTAGAATAGTAGGTTGCCATTAGTGGTCCTGGCATAAATCCTGCAATGGATGCTACATTTAGGATATAGCCTTTATCTCTTTTTACCATATCTTGCAAAAATAATTTTGTTAAAATATGAACTGCTTTTATATTTACATCCATCATGTTTAATTCTTTATCTAAATCGGTATTCGTAAACTCACCAAAATCGCCAAATCCTGCATTATTTACTAATAGGTCTATTTTTTTATGTTTGACGGTTTCATATAATCCCTTACATGCTTTTTCGTCCGATAAATCGACACTAATGACTTCTACCTTGGTGGGCAACTCTTCTTTTAATTTACTAAGTGCCTCTCCTCCTCTTGCCACTGCAATAATATCATATCCAAGACGACTTAAATATCTTGCTATATCTCTTCCAATTCCAGAAGATGCTCCTGTTACTAATGCCTTCATATGCCCTCCTTATTTTTGTTTCTCTTTTATTTCCTCTAATGCTTTTGCTAATTGGTCTGGGCAAGAGGTTCCTCTTGTTCCACAGGGCGTTCCTTTTAGTTTTTTAATCACTTCCTCTATTTTCATGCCTTCTACTAACTTACTAATTCCTGCCGTATTTCCCTTGCAACCTCCTATAATGGTTACTTTTTTTATGATGTCTTCTTCTACTTCAATTATCATTTCCTGCGAACAGGTTCCACTTGTTTTGTAAACATATTTCATTATTGTACCCTCCTATCTTCATACCATGCAAATTTTTCTTATACTACCTTCAAATATTCCATATAAATCTTGGCACAACATTCACAGTCAAATTCTGCTCTGTGAAAGCCATCTTCAGTAATACCAATGCGTCTTGCTATGGTTCCTAATTTATAGTTTGGAAGTTCTGGATATAGCTTTCTTCCGATTGGTACGGTATCAATTACTTTATTTTTAGAAAAACCGTAGTTTGAGTAATTTTGTATAAATTTATAATCGAAATCCGCATTATGAGCTACAATATCTGCACCTCCTACAAATTCCAGTAATTTGGGCATAATGTCTTCTACTTCAGGGGCATTTTGTACCATATCGTTTGTAATTCCCGTAATTTTGGTAATATGATATGGTATTTTTGTTTTTGGTTTTATTAAGGTAGAAAAAGTATCTATTTTTCTATTTCCCTCATATTTAATGGCACTTACCTCAATTAATTCATTGGCAAATGGGGAAAGTCCCGTTGTTTCTACATCAATTGCTACAAATTGGTTTTCTTTCATCTTCAAACACATTCCTTTTCTTTTTCAAATTAATTTTTTCTTACTATATCACATTATTTGCTAGTTGTAAATATTGCAAAGATGGTATATAATAAAAAAAAATGAGAAGAAGGAAACCTTATGAATACAAAATATATTAATTTAGAGGCTCCCTATGATGATGGTATCTTTCCTAAACTTGGACAAGAACTAAAAAATGGAAAAATTGTTGTTTTTAAAACAGATACCGTATACGGCATGGGAACCAATGCTTATCTTGAAACTGCTTGCAAAAGAATTTATGAAATAAAGGGAAGACCTATGTATAAACCATTAATTGTATTAATTTCGGACATTTCTATGCTAAAAGAATTGGTACATTGTATTACCCCTACGGAACAAAAATTAATAGATGCCTTTTGGCCTGGTCCTTTAACCATAAAATTTAAGAAAAAAGAAAACATTTTGCCCAAAGTTGTATCTGCTGGTGATGAATATGTTAGAGTTCGCCTTGTAGAAAGCGAACTTGCCCATCGTCTTATAAAAGAAGCGGGGGTTCCTATTGTTGCCCCTAGTGCTAATCTTTCTGGCAGTCCTACGGGAACCAATATAAAAAACATCCTTCAGGAGTTAGATGGAAAAGTAGATTATATCTTAGATAGTGGAAATATAAGTACCGATACTACCTCTACAATTGTTGAGGTAGATAACCAAAAAGTTGTTGTTTTACGAGAAGGTAAAATAACAAAAAAGGACCTAGCAAAAATAGTACCCTTAAAGAATTAATTCAATATCAATTCTTTAAAACGAAATAAGGAATGGAATTTAATTTTTCTAATGATTTGTACGTTTATAACTAAGAAAGGAAGGAAATTTCGTATGGAATATTTAAAAAAGAAAGCGGTTTTTATTAGTATTGGGGTTTCCCTTGTTGTCATTATTGTTTGCATTTTCACCTTGTTCTTTCGCCCCAAAAAACTCACCTATACCACATTAATTGCAAACGATGGTAGTTTTCACGTTGAATTTCCTACAAACCTTTCCTATGTTACGAACTCTCAAGAAAATAGTGCATTTATCATGGATTTATCAGTAGAGGAAGAAGGACTATTTTTCTATGCCACTAAAATTTCCAAAATCCGAGAAATCGATTTTGCTTCTGTGGTTCAAAAAGATAAAGAAACTTATTTAAAAGACAAAGAAAATATTCATGATGACTCTGGCATTCTTCCATTTTCTCTTGAAAATAATCCTGCTTATGAATATCACTTTGTTTATACCGATACCTCGTATGGCAAGGAATTTTATTGTGATGTATTATGGGTGGAAACGAAAAATAATTTTTATATATTAAACCTTGAAGTAGTAACAGAGAACCAAGAAAAATTCCAAGACATCTTTCATCACATCAAAACTTCTTTTGTAGAACTATAGACATTTTGTATTCGTTATAGTAAAATACTTTTTAGCCATTATTAATAAAGGAGATTTCATTATGTTTAAAAAATATGTTATTGTTTTTTTAATATCTATGGTTCCTCTTATTGAATTAAGAGGAGCAGTCCCTGTTGGGTTTAGTACTGCTTTTGGAGACCCTTTGCCACTGATTCCACTTTATATTACTTGCATTATTGCTAATATGCTACCAGTTCCCTTCATTTTCTTTTTTGCAAGAAAAGTATTAGAATGGGGAGCCGATAAAAAATTGATTGGAAAGTTTTTTACTTGGTGCTTAGAAAAAGGCGAAAAAGGTGGTAAAAAATTACAAGAAACCGCAGGACGTGGTTTATATGTAGCCCTATTTATTTTCGTAGGAATTCCGCTTCCTGGAACAGGTGCATGGACAGGAACCTTGGCTGCTAGCTTTTTAGATATGGATTTTAAAAAGAGTGTTATCGCCATTATGGCAGGAGTTATTTTAGCAGGTATTATTATGGGGCTTGCCTCTGTTGGTGTTTTTGGTGCACTTGGAGCAGTTTTTCAGTAAAATCGCATTAAAATAAAATTTTTGTAAAATAAAGGGCCTGTAACTGATACAGGTCCTTTATTTTTTAATCAATCGCATTTCCACTTAAAATTTCTGCTGGTGTTTTTCTTAAGGTCTGAAATACTGGTAATAATCCGTACAGTAACATGAAATATAAATACAATTGCAATACTTATTTGCACTACCAATGGCGAAAATACAAACTGGTCCGAAAAGTAGATACTACTTGTTAAGTGTTTTATAATATAAGACATAAATGCAATTCCGGGAAGAGATACGAATAGGTCGATTGCTAAAATCTCTCCTAAAAACATTTTATAAATATCTGTTTTCTTTACACCAATAGCTCTTAAAATACCGACTTCCTTTTTCCTCGATAAAAACGAAGAACGAATCATTAAAAATATTTCGATTAAGGAGATGAGTAATATCACCATGGATATCGTAATGCTTGCAATTTTTTGTGGTCTCATTCTTTCCAAATAGGCGCTTTTGTCCTTTTCATAGATATCTTCAATATTTTGATGATTTTCCATAAAATAATTCATGGTTTTTTCCTTATTTTTTGGGCATATCGTTAGATTTTGGCTGTTTTCAATTACTTGGTATTTTATGGTATTGGGACCAGTATAGTATTCGTCTTTTCCGTATTTATTTTCGTAATACCCTACTACTTTTAGTTTTTGTCCATTTACTTTGGCCTCAATGGTTTTGTTTAATTTCATTTCAGATGCATAGGTATGACTTACAATAATTTCGTAGTCATTCTCTGGCATTCTTCCTTTTGTTAGGGTAATTTCTTCTTCTACTAAATTGACATCTACTAGTTTTACCGTATTACTGCCTTGTTCTTGAAAGCTTTCTCTTGCTCCTTTCTGGCTCATGGCAAGCATATTTATAAAATTCTCTTTTGCTACGTAAATCGAAGGACTTTTGTTATCGGTAATTCCTACTATGGTAAAGAAAGGCATTTTTGTTTCATTACTACTTGTTGTATAAAACATACTTCCTAAAGAAATTTGTCTTCCGATATATTGTTCTTTTGTCGTAATTCCTAATTGTTTTGCTATTTGTGACCCATCGTATAAAATTCTATCTAATACCATAGCATCTACTACGATTTCTTGCTTATTTTGTGGCATTCTTCCATAAGTTAAATCTTCTGGCTGTAAACGATGAAGGGCTACAAAAGATGCTACATTTTCCTGTTTTGCTCTTGCTGTTTGGTAATAATCTGGATATTCTATTTCAAAACTCATTTTCGAATCGCCTGGCAAAATGTAATCGATAAAGTCTAAATTTTCATATGCCAAGTAATCTGCTACATTGTTTTTAAAAGAGACCACACTCACATAATCTCGGTCGGTAGAAATGAATTTCTCATCTTTTATCTGCATTGTCCCAAAAATGCTACTAATAGCATATACCATAAACATACCCGAAATAAAAAATCCTAATAACAGTATTTTCTTTAAGGCGGAATACTGAAATAACTTTTTTACCCCTTCAAAAATGCTTTGAACAAAGTGATAAACGGAAGCATATCTCTTTTTATATTGGTCATTTAAAATATCCTCTGTATTAAAACGATACGTTTCGTATATTTCTTTTGACATTTTCTTATAATGGTCATCGATTAATTCTAAGCCCTCATCTTCACCTGCAACCTCTATTCTTTTATCGGACTTTATATAGATATTTCCATTCTTTACCGCTATGGTAAGCTTCACTTCTTCTTCATTTTCTGCATAGTATTCCATATGAATGTTTTCTTTGGTTATGGTTTGATGATAAGGCATATCTTTTAAGTAGATATTATGATACATTTGGTAATCTAGTTCTTTTTCATTTCTATTTGCCTCATCGGAAACAATCTTGCCATCTACCACCTGAATAATTCGTGAGGCATAAAAGGTGGCTAGTTCTTTTTCATGAGTAACTAAAATAACCAACTTTTCTTTTGAAATACTTTTTATCATATTCATAATTTCAATCGTATTTTTGCTATCCAAATTTCCTGTTGGTTCGTCTGCAATAATGATGTTTGGATTTTTTACAATGGCACGAGCAATAGCTACTCTTTGTTTTTGCCCTCCAGATAGCATCGTAGAAAGCCTATTTCGGTATGGGTACATGCCTAATACCTCTAGTACATAGTTTACTCGTTTTTCGATTTCTTCTTTTTTCTTCATTCCCATCATTTTTAGCACAAGGGCTACGTTTTCATATACGGTAAGATGTGGTAATAAATGATAGTTTTGAAAGATATACCCAATTTTTAGGCTTCTTATTTTATCTTTTCTTGCATTTGGTACTTTGGTTATTTTTTTGCCATCAATATAAATATTGCCTTTTTGAACTTTGTCTAGTCCACCAATCGCATTTAGAAGAGTCGTCTTCCCGTGAACCTGAATTTCCCAAAATCGCTACTAACCCTTTATCTGGTAGTTCCAAGGTAGTAGAATCGATAGCATGAATTTGATTTCTTTTATGACGATTAAAATATTTTTCTACATTTTCTAATGTTACCATATTCTACACCTCCTCCTTATATGTATTCATAACCGATTTTTGGAATAGCTGTCTTGCATAACGATTGGAAATAAGGAGCGATATGAAGATTAGTACCATATATAAAATTCCATAATCTTTTAGGTTTAAATAACGAATGAGGTCTTGTAAAAACGCTTGCTTTAAGATACCTTTTTGTAATAAGTAGCATCCTCCTAAAACAAGACCATAGGCAATGTGTAAAACAGTAATTAGTTCTATTCTTAATAATTGTTTTGCATTTTTTCTTGTTGCTCCTAACATGCGAATGGTGGAATAGTACACATTTCTGGATTTTAGGATGATTTTTATAATAAAGTAGGATAAGAAAAATAGGCTAACAATTACTACGATTACCATCACAAATCGAACCGCATTTCCAATTACTTCGGAGGCGTCTGAATAATTCACCAGTGTGTCTTTTATAAATAATGTCTTGTAGCCTAACTGTTCTAAGCTTTGCAGGGTTGCTTCTACGTTTTTTAAGTCTTGTACAAATACACTACTTTGGAAATTTCCTTTTTCAAATAAGGCATAATAGTCTTCTGGATTTACATAGAAAGTAGAGGTATTTAGATTTTTTCCGTCAATTCCTAGTAGTGTTTTACTATTTTTTTCATGATAGATTTGGGTAATTTTTAGGGTTATTTCCTCTTCAAAATATCGATTTTTGGCTTGGAGAATTAGGTTTTGGTTTTTACAACTTTTCTTTTTTGTCATACTGTTTAAACCTTCAAACCCATATACACTACCACTTGGTACTTTTTTGTTTGGAATGACTCGGTATTGTCCTGTGGCTTTCATAATATGATTGTTAAATTCGACACTTAGCTCGCTATTGGCGCTGTTCATGATTTTTCTTGCGATATCTAATTTGTTTTTAGCGATATACATGGTACTGTTTTGGCTCCAATTGTTTTGTGTGTCTTTTAAGATAATTCCGACTACTTTTATTTTGTTTTCGTAGATTTCTATCCAGTTTACCATATTTCTTACAATATAGTCTTTATTTAAGATACTTTCTTCGATATAATCTTTCGGATAGAATTTTTCTGGTATTTCTAAAATGGCCTCCTCTTCGTTTTCTGGCATTCTTCCTAAATGTAAAGGTAGGTTTTCTTCTATTTCGGAAAGTCTTACCTGAAAACCAAAGTTATCCGTTTGTATGCCTACTTGTTGGTCTAAAAATAAATCGTTTTCGATTATGCTTTCTACATTTGGCAGTTGCTTGATAACCTCATAATCTTCTTTGGTAATCATGGTTTCGTCTTTTTTCTTAATTACAATTCGTTTTTCATTGGTATCGACAAAATACTGGTTGGTTCCTAGTTTGGATTTTTCATATTCCTGTTTGGCAAGTGAGGAATAACCTCCTAGTACCGCTAATATTAGTACCACATAGACGGCTAGTAATAGTATAAATTTCGAAAAAATATTAAACGTGTTTCGAATTCCCAAACGAATTTTACTTCCTATTTTCATGTGTTTTGACGGTGGGATTGTTTGGTTTTTGTTTATCTGGGCAGACACAAGTCCTGCCCCTACGGACATTTCTGTATTATGGTTTGTTTCAGTTAGAGAGATTTTTTTGTCTTCAATTACCTTTCCGTCATGCATCATGATTTTTCTTGTTGCATAGGGTTCGGCTTGCTCATAATTGTGTGTTACCAAAATCATGAGCTTATTTTTTGATACCTCATGTAATAATGCCATAATATTTTCGGCTGACTTAGCGTCTAAATTTCCGGTTGGTTCATCGGCAACCAAAATGGGCGTATCTTTTACCAAAGCTCTTGCAATAGCAACTCTTTGCTTTTGCCCACCTGAAAGTTTCGATACTTTCGTATTTTTATATTTCATTAAATCTACTTTTTCAATCACATCTAAAATCTTTTGCTTTACTTCCGATTTTTTATATCCATTTACCAATAACACAAGTTCAATGTTTTGGTAAACCGTATAACTATTGACCAAATTAAAACTTTGAAAAATATTACCAATATACTTTTTTCGGTAATTCTCAAAATCAATCTCACGATATCCACTGGTTTCCTCGCCATTTACGTACATTTCTCCTTCTTCATACGTATCTAGCCCGAGAAAGCACATTTAGCAAAGTCGATTTTCCACTACCACTCTCCCCAGTAATCACCACAAACTCACCCATATCGAGTGTTAGACTAATCTTCGAAAACCCACTTGCTACGGTATCTTTCCCATAATAAAATTTGGATACATTTTTTAATTCAATCATATTTTCCCCTTTATTCTTTTGTTTTTTACAAAATCATTATATCATAAATTGGGGTTTGTGAAGTAATTTTGTTATGTTTTTTTACTTTTTATGATTGTTACGATACATAATCCAAGCTATATATTTTCTTTAAGAACCCCCAGTCGCTCCGCGACTGGGGGTTCTTATTTTTTAATGGTTTAATTCCTTGTATCTCTTAATCTTCATAGTTGAGGTTTTCTCAAATTCACCTTGCTTGATTTCTAGGTCTTTTACAGCTTTGTAAGAGGTTAATTTTTTGTTTATTTCTTTTATTTTGGTCCAGATTAGATTTCTTATTTCTTCTTCGGAAAGATTACCATGGATTTCTTCTATTTTTTCATAATCTGGTAATACTCTTGCGGTTATGATTAATTCTTTGTCTTCTTTTTTCGTTTTGTTTTCTGGTGTTTTTCCATATATCATGGATTCTTTTACTTCTTCTATTTTATCAATTAACATTTCAATTTCTTCTGGATAAATGTTTTTTCCGTTTTGGGTTACAATCACATTTTTACTTCTTCCTGTAATGAAAATATAACCATCTTGATCGATATAGCCAATGTCACCAGAATTAAAATATCCCTCTTCATTAATTACTTTTTTGGTTTCTTCTTCATCTTCATAATATCCCATCATTAATGTTGGTGATTTTATAAAAATTTCACCTTCTCCATTTTCATTTGGCTTATCAATTTTAATATCTGCCCCTACAACTGCTTTTCCACAAGAGCCTACACATGGGTTATATTCTGGTGTTAGAGCTGCAATTGGTGCCGTTTCTGTTAAACCATATCCTTGTAAAAAGGTAATTCCTATATCTTCTAACCATAATCCTACCTTCTTATCGATTGGTGCTGCTGCACATACGACAATTCTTAAGTTTCCACCTAAATTGTCATAGATTTCTTTAAATACTTTCTTTTTAATATCGATTCCTGCTCTTTTTAATGCATTGGTAAACGATATCATCGTATTTACCATCTTATCTTTTTTGCTTTTTACGATTTTTTCGTTTATCTTTTTATATAGACTTTCTACTAACAGAGGAACTGTTAAAATAGCCGTCGGCTTTGCTTCTGTTAAGTTTTGTACAATATAACGTAAGCCTTCACAAATGGCTATGGAAGCACCATTCGCAATTGGAAGTAAAAATCCTATGGTAGATTCATAACAGTGGTGCAGTGGTAATACCGAAAATAGTCGGTCTTTTGGATAGATTTTTACATAGGCTGATACGGCATTGATATTTGCTGCTAAGTTTCGGTTATTTAGCATAACTCCCTTTGAATTAGAAGTTGTTCCGTGAGGTAAAAAATAGTATTTTAAATTCCTCTTCATCAATTTCTATATCTTCAAATGTACAATTTCCTGCTTGCCTCATGCGATTTCCAATTTCTATTAAATACTCTAGTCCGACAAATTTGTCTTGTATTTTTTGGTCGGATTTCATTTCGATAAAATATTCTACCTGTGGTAATTTTTCGGCTAATTTTTTCATATCATCTGCTCTTTTGGGAGAATAAATAACGCTAGACGCATTGCTTCTGTTTATGATATTTTCTAGTTCATTTAATGGTAATTCTTTGTCGGTTGGTACGGCAATTCCCACACCACATAACATCGCCATGTACGATACGTACCACCCATACTGGTTTTCTCCTATAATAAGCACTCGTTTGTCTTTCAAATTTAGCAAATGAATCAGAGCCGTTCCAAGACTAAATACATCCTGTCCAAATTGTGCGTATGTAATGGTTTTATAGGGTTCTTTATGGTTTGGTTTTTCTAAAATACATGGGTAATCGGCATATTGTTTTACCGATTTTAAAAAGAATTCTTTTACGGTTTTATAGTCTGATACATCTTCATATGGAGTGGTTCTATTTCGTATATTCTTTTTTTCTATTGCTTCAAAATCAAATTCATTTAATTCCTCTAACATATCGGTATGAATCTTCATTTTCTTAAATTTCATCTTTGGTATTTTAAAATCACGTATTCCCATTTCTAATCTCCTTTTATGAAAGTAAGGTTACTTACTTGTTTATTACCTTACTTATTATAACATAAAATTCCCATTTTATCATTATACACGCTGGTCAGTTTTCTGGTATTCAATTCTTCCTTTTATATAGTCACTTTCTTAATTTTACTTGTATAGATAAAAATTGGTTTTAATAGTCCAAAGGTGATAATGGTAAATATCGTAAATAGTTGTGGTTGTTTGTAGACTCTTTTATAAAATTGGTTCATTACGAGCATGTCTATTACAAAATAGATGATAATAAAAATTAGCCATGTATAGAACAAAATGCGGTTACTTATCATTACCATACTAATCGTTAGTACTAATTTGATGATAGTACATACGGTATATAAAATTGCTTTTTTGTTGTTGCAACAAAATTTTCCGATTAGATAATGAGATAATCCTGGCACCCATGCCATATATGGATATTGATATTGTTCTTTTCTTGCTAAATTTAATAATCCGAAACTTTGAAATATGTATAATATAAATTTTGTAATTCCCATATTGCGATGGTTGATATGATAACTGCCATAACCGAAAAAATAATTGGTAACCCCAAAAATGTGAATGCCATTTTTTCTTCCTCCTAACGATTTTAACTTTTACATCCTATCCAGAATTTATATACATAGTTCTTTTGAATGGCTAAATCTAATTCATTTGCAAAAATATAGAATTTTTCTATTTCCTTTCTAATTCTCTGATTTGTGAAAATACTGTACTAAATGAAGTAATTGGCTGGTGTTCGCCTTTTACTCTTTAATCTGTCTTTTTTTGAAATATTGTTATTTTTCATAATCTATATTAAATTTTTCCAATACTGGAATAGCACCATATCTTCCAGTTTATTCATTTATCCTACCATCATCTCTTTACACTTCAATTCGGCTTGTCTTATTACTGTTTGAACTGCTTTTTCACTTTTGTTAGGTGGGTAATGATATTTAATAAGTAACTTCTTAATTTCTATTCTCATTCTTGCTCTCGCATCCGTTTTAATATCCCAGTCTATTGTCATATTTTGGTTAACTGTGTCCACAAGTTCTTTTGCTATTTGAACTAAGACTTCATCTTTCATTAATTCTTTTACTTCTGGGTCATTTCCTAAAGCATCAAAAAAGGCTTTTTCTTCTATTGATAAATTGTATTCATTTCCTGCTTTTAATTCTTCTTCAATTTCATTTTTTAAATTAATCATTTCTTGAATAATTTTTTCAATATCTTCTACACTTGTTCTTTCATTATATGTAACAGCAATTTTTTGAAATTTAGTTGAGAATTTTTCCATCATAACAACATTTTTCTTTCCTACTTGCTCAACATACTCTTTCAATGCTCTATTTAAAACTTCTACTGCAATATTTTTCTTTTGCATCTTTGCAAGTTTATTCAATATTCCATTACTTAATAAAGCTAATTGATTGCTATTATGAACTTCGCCTATTTGTAGCATTTCATCATCTTGTATTGCTCGCTCTAACATCTTAGCTACATTTTCATTTATTTCTTTTACATCTATTTTTTCTCCACTTAATTTAGAAATAAATGATCTTACAGATATAAAGAATAATATCTCATCTTTTAATTCTTGTGATAAAGCTCCTGTACATAAAGAATATAAACTCTTAACATCATAACTATATCTCATAAATGCTTTTTTAATTTCTTCTGTTTTTAACATCCAGTTTGCTCCAGCCATAATAATTTCATATTTATCACTATCTGTTGTAGTAGCAAAATGCCCATATTCAAAACCTTTAAATAAATCTCTAATTAACTCTACTTTATCATTTAAAACTTTTACTAGTTCAGTATTATCTACTATCTTACCTTGATCTCTTTTGGTATATGTTTTTAAAGCATCTAATAGCCATCTTTTTAACCCAATATAGTCAACTATTAGTCCACCTTTTTTATCTTTATAAACTCTATTTACTCTTGCTATTGCCTGCATTAAATTATGTGCTTTCATAGGCTTGTCTATATACATAGTTCCAAGCCCTGGTACATCAAATCCTGTTAACCACATATCTACTACTATTGCTATTTTAAAATCGGAATCCATATCTTTGAACTCTACTTCTAATTTCTTTTTATCCATTTTAGAGCCTATAGCTTTTTGCATCTCTTCATCATCTTTATTATTTGATGTTATTATCATATTGATTTTGTTTTTCCATTCTGGTTTAATCTCTAAAAATTTCTTATACATTGTATATGCAGACATTCTTGAATATGCAACTACCATAACCTTATTTGCAATACTTGATTCCATTTCTTCATAGTGGTTAATAATATCTCTAACTATCATTTCAAGCCTATCTGGATCTTCTATAATCTGTTTCATTGTAGCCATTGCTTTTTTAGATTCTGCTATTTTATATTCTTCCACTCCTTCTTCTTTTTCAAGCATATTATAGTAATCATCTATTTCATCTAAGATTTTTTGGTTTAGTCCAACTCTTGCCATTCTCGATTCATACATAATTGGTACAGTTGAACCATCCATTATAGCTTGTGTCATATCATATACATCTATAATATTTCCAAATATGTTTGTCGTAGATTTATCTTTTGTTTCTACTGGGGTTCCAGTAAATCCAATATATGTAGCATTTGGAAAAGCATCGTGCAAATATTTTGCAGTTCCATATCTTTTATATGCTTCCATCTTTTCTTTGTCAAATTTAATAGTTGCATCTAGTCCATAATGACTTCTATGTGCCTCATCAACTAATACTAGAATATCATCTCTCCTACTAAATACGCCCATTTCTTCTTCAAATTTTTGCAAAGTAGTAAAGAATATTCCTCCTGATTTTCTTGCATTTAGTTTTTCATTTAAATCTTCTCTACTTTCTATCTGTACTGGTTCTTGTTTTAGATATGTTGAACATTTTGCAAATGTTGTAAATAGTTGGTTGTCTAAATCATTTCTATCTGTTACAACTACTATACTCGGATTATTTAATGATTTAATCATATTTCCTACATAAAATACCATTGAAAAACTTTTTCCACTGCCTTGTGTATGCCATAAAAGTCCTGCTTTTCCTGTTTGGTTATCTATTGCCGTTTCTGTACTTGTAATTGCTTTTTTCACGCCAAAGTATTGATGATATGCTGATAAGATTTTAAAATCTTCACTCCATAATATAAAGTTACTAATTATATCTAATAGTCTATCTTTTCTAAACATTCCATTAAATAATGTTTGATGTGTCGGCATATTCTCTAATACTTCATCTGAATCTTCTACCTTTTTCCATTCTGAGAATCTACTCCACGGACTTGTTATTGTTCCTGCTCTTGCTTGTACTCCATCACTTACAACCATAAATTGATTGTAATAAAATAATGTTGGTATATGTACTTCTTGATATCCTTTTAATTGGTGATAAGCGTCTATCAACTTAACATCCTCTCTTATTGTAGATTTTAATTCTATTACAACTAAAGGCATACCATTTATAAATATAATTATATCTGGTCTTTTTTCACTATGTTCGATGATTGTATATTGATTGATTGCTTTGAATGTATTATTTTGAATATTATCTAAATCTAATATTTTAACAGTTTTATATCTAGTTTCTCCATTTTCTTGAATAGGCACAGATATTCCCTCTAGCAAATATTTTGTAAATTGCTTATTGTTTAATGTAGTATTGTTATGGTCTAGATTTCTAATAAGTCTTAATGTCTCTTGTATTTGTTCTGTTTTGATACCCTTATTTATTCTTTCTATTGCTTGAACAATATCATCTCCTAACAATACTTTAGAGAAGTCTGTACGTTCCATTTCATATCCATTTATACATTCATATTCTAGATTTTGTAACATTTCCATTGTCACTTTTTCTAGTGTTTCTTCATCAAACATAATTTGCCCCCTAAATTATATTTTCTATTTACTTTTAGCTTATCTTTTATACAAATAACAATTTGTATGATTAAATTTCAATTTTATCTAGGTCTATTTCTCCATTAATTAGCTTGGGTAGTAGTATATCTCTTAGTTGAGATAAAGTTTTATTTTCTTTAATATTATTTATAATCTTTTCTATTAACGGTGTTGTTACTTCATCAAATTTATTTAATACCTCATCATTTGGTAATATTATTTTAAATTTGTCAAAATCATTCTTTCCTATATGTATAACTGTTGTTGCAGTTTCAGTAGTTTCAACATAATTTAACAATGGTTTTAGTGTATAGTATAAAAAAGCTTTTCCCTTTTCTCTTATATTATTAAAAACACAAACTCTTTGATTCAACCATGCTTCTTCATTTCCCCATATATACGTTTTAAATTCTCCATCCATTCCAACAACTATATCGCCATATTTTAGTAAATAACCTTTTGGGTGTTTTTCTTCTGTATATGTTTTAAACTCTTGGCTTTTTAAATCCCTAATTCTAATTATAGGCATTCCTTTTTTATCTGTATTAAATAAATTAGATTTAAATGGTGCCCCATATATAATATTAGCTATAGCATATATATCTTTAACTTGACAGCTTTCAGGAATTTTTCCTAATTCACTATTCTTAAACTCTTCCTCTTTAAAAATTGAAAATTTAACAAACCACTCTTTATATAAATTTTCCATATATTCATACAAATTATCATTTATTTTAGTATTTAAATCTATTTTTTTATCGATGCTATATAAAATACTTCCTGCTTTTTTCTGATATTGGTAATCTGGTATATCTGTTTCTATATTATTTAGTATATCTTGTGTCATAAGTGGATGACTAGAGCCAATATGTAAACGATTTAAATTCATACTCTTTAATAAATAATACATATATTTATAGTCATACCCTTCTTTCACATTTCCAACTATTGCATTATCAGAAATCCAACATTTACTATCATTTTTATAAACACATCCACAATATGCTCCTACTCTCCCTATAATAATATTGTCTTTTTCAGCATTATAAATATCAGTATATCCTAAAATTCCATTTCCACCATATACTGGTATGTTACCAGATATAGAGGTTTTCTTTTTACCATTTTTAAATTTTATAGCTTTTTCTAATTTCATTTTCAAATCTCCATATACTTACTTTATTTTGAGTATTTATTCCCATTGATATATTATTTCATCATTTAAATCACGGATATCAAGAAATTCTTTTACCTCATCCAAAGAAACTATGATATTATCACCATTATTCATTGTGCATTCTACCTCTATAATAATTGCATCGCCATCTTCTACAATTTTTACATTTTGAATATCCTTTATTGTTTTGTTTCCCATTACTTCATTTACTCTGCTAGTGAAGTATTCTCCTTGTGAAAATTCAATATACTCAAATTTATTATCTAATCCATATTCGTTACAAATGAAATCTATAACATCTGTATTTGTATTAGAATTAGTCGCCTTTCCCTTTCTGTCTTTTATTTCCTTCGTCCAATCAAGTCCATTTACTATTTTATCATTAGTAACAATAATATATTCTGCATTGTCTATAGCCATCTTTTCTATTATACTTTCCACAAAAATTACATCTTTAAACCCTGCATCACTAAATTTTTTTCCATTAGAATTCCCCGAAAAAAATGGTCTTTCCTTTTGAATAGATCTATTTATTATATTATAAAATTTATCACTACTAGGATATGATATTATTTCAAAATTTTCTTTTTCTTTCTCTAAGTATTCAGCAAATTTTCTCTTTAAGTATTCTGTATATTCATATAAATTATTATAATTTTTCTTTTCAATATTAAAATTATATCCTAATTTATTTAAATCTGATTTTAATTCATTGTATTCTTTATCAATATTTTTTAGTTTGTTTTCTATTCTTTCATACTCTTCTAAATAATGTTTATTTAGTTCATCTAAAACAATTTGTGGAATAATTATATTAAATTTCAAATTATCATATCCATTATATTTTACAAATTTTTTCAATTTATTATATAGCTCATTAAATTTAAATTCATATAGTTTCTTATTATTGTTCTCTAGTATATTTGTATCTATAAATATATTAACCTTTTTTACTTTATTTATCATACCTTAACCCAATAGCCTCCAAGTTCTTTTTTATTTCTTCTTCCAATTTATGAGACTCTTCAAATTGTGCTTTTAAATCTGTTGTTAATTTTTTCATTTTTTCTTCAAACGGAATTCCATCATCTTCTTGCTCTTCTGTTCCTACATATCTTCCTGGTGTTAATACATAATTATTTTCTTTTATTTCTTCTATTGTTGTTGCTTTGCAAAATCCTGCTACATCTTCATAATTTTCATAATTTTGAAAATTGTGATATGTACTTGCAATTTTAGAAATATCACTTTCATCTAGTTCTCTTAACTTTCTTGTAACCATTGTTCCTAAATTTCTGCTATCAATAAACAATGTTTTTCCTTTTTGCTTTTTATTTCTGTTTAAAATCCATATACTACAAGGTATTGTTACTGTATAGAACAAATTTGATGGCATTGCTAATATGCAATCAACTAAGTCTGCTTCTATTAGATTTTTTCTAATTTCTTCTTCCTGGCCTCCTGCTGATAATGAACCATTTGCAAGTATAATGGCAGCTTTACCATTCATAGAAAGTTTTGATACCATATGCTCAACCCAAGCAAAGTTGGCATTTCCTTTTGGTGGTATTCCATATTTCCATCTTGCATCATCTCCTAATTTTTCTTGTCCCCAATCTGATATATTAAATGGGGGATTTGCTAATACAAAATCAGCTTTCAAGTCTTTGTGCAAATCATTATGAAATGTATCATCTGCAAACTTTCCCAAATTTCCATCTATACTTCTAATGGCTAAGTTCATTTTTGCTAATTTCCAAGTGGTTGGGTTTTTTTCTTGTCCATATATACTTAAATTATTAATATTTCCTTGACGCCTTTGTATAAATTTTAAGCTTTGTACAAACATACCGCCTGAGCCACAGGCAGGGTCATATACTCTTCCTTGATATGGCTCTAATATTTCAACCATTGTTCTAACTAAACATGCTGGTGTATAGAATTCTCCACCTTTTTGTAATTCATTAGACGCAAATTGTCCTAGGAAGTATTCATATATTCTACCTAATATATCTTTATCTTGTGCTTCTTTACTTCCAATTTTTATATTTGTAAATAAGTCTATTAATTCTCCTAAATTTACATTTCTGTAATCTGGACTATTATAATTTTTTATTAATACACCTTTTAGACTTGGGTTTTCTTTTTCTATTTCTTCTAATGCTTCATCAATAACTTGTCCAATATTACTATCTTTTGAATGAGCATTTAAATATTTCCATCTTGCTTTTGATGGCACATAAAATACATTATCCATTAAATAAGCATCTCTATCTTCCTCAAGTCCATAGCCTTCATCAATTAAAGCTTGATACTTTTCTTCAAATGAGTCTGATATATATTTTAAAAATATTAATCCCAGTATTATAAATTTATAACTTGATACTGGAACAGCACCTCTCATCTTATCTGCTGATTCCCATAATTTCTTTTCTAAATCTTTTAAATCTTCTTCCTTCATTTCATACCTCAACTAATTATAAATATTCTAGTATATTTTATATCATATAACGACATTTTTCTCAATAGTCTCCTAGTTATTTCGACACATTTCGACATATGATTACGCTAAGAAGTAATCGTCTAGGCAACAAAAAATAGCAACTACTTGTTTTCGTAGTTACTATTCCCTATCTGCCTCTTTAATTATCTTGAATAGTCTTTCATTTTTGTATATTCTTTCCCTCCCTATTTTTTCGGATGTTAGAAATCCTAGTTCTACTAATGTATCCAAATATTTTTGAGCTGTTTTATCGGAAACCTTTAATTGTTCTTGTATATATGGTATTTTTGTGTAGAATTCGAAGAATAACGCTTCTAAAAGTTCTTTCGAATATATTTTGGTTTTATCTCTTAGTTCATGTTTCATAACTAATATTTCATCTCTTATTTTATTAATTATGGTAATAGTTTCTTCTGCCATTTCTTCTATTCCTATTAATATGTAAATAATCCATTCTTCAAAATTATTCGTGTTTCTTGTTTCTTGAAACAATTTATAATACTCTAATTTATTTCTATTGATATATTTACTTAAATATAATATTGGTGTATCTATTAAATCTTTCAGTACTAAATATAGTATATTTATAATTCTTCCTGTTCTTCCATTACCATCGTAAAATGGATGAATCGATTCAAATTGATAATGAATCATTGCTAATTTAATTAACGGATCTACCATATCATCATCATTGTTTATATATTCTTCTAAATTTTTCATATATTCTAATATTTCAGTTTTTTCTTGTGGTGGAGTATATACAACTTCATCCGTTGCTGTATTCTTTATTACTGTTCCTAATGTACTCCTAATTCCTGCTTGGTTATGCTCTAGTTTTTCTTGTATTTTTACAATGATATTTGTATTGATAATTTGTTTTTCTTTTACTAAATTATATCCTTTCCATATTGCAGCTCTATAATCTGTAACTTCTTTTGCAGCAAGGCTTGCAGCATTTATTTTCACCATTGCTTTATATATTTCATCATGCGTTGTTACAATATTTTCAATTCCAGAACTTGTTTTTGCTTCATTTATCATAATCGCATTAATTAAAATATTTTGGTTTGGCATTGTTTGTGCAATTCCCTTTAATTCTGCTAAAGACCTACTAGTTCTCGATAATTGCTTTAATACTCTTTTGGTTTCTATATCTTTATTGAAAGGTAGCATTTCTAACTTTTTTTCCATCTATTTCACCTTTTAATACTTAATATTGGAAGATTTTTTGTTTTTCTTCCGGTATTCATATAATACCAGAACTTTTTTCTGGTGTCAATGCAATACCGGAAGTTTTTTCAATTTTCTTCCTGTATTGCATAAATATATGAAAATAAATCTCCTATCCCCTCTTCCTTAACTTCACAATAAAAAACCCCTCATACCACTCATTTGGAGCAAGACATAGGCTTCCTTTAATGGATACCGGCAAAAGTGGTAACCCCTGCCATTCTAGTGGGATAACCTCTACTCTGTTTCCTTTCAAAACCGGCAAAACAATCTCCTCATTCTCCTCTTTCAATACCGAACAAGTCGAATACACCATTTCTCCTCCTGGTTTTAGCACGGTAATCGCCTTTTTTAGTAATGCCTTCTGCGATGCTACTGATTTTTGGATTAATTTTTCGGTAAAGTTTTGCTTTACCTTTTCATTTTCTACCTGTAAGGTTCCGCTTCCACTGCATGGTGCATCTAATAAAATTTGGTCAAAGGAAAAGAAATCATCTAAATTTCTGGCATCTTTTTCCATTACATATACACTGTTTGCTCCTTGTTTTTGAACATTATATTTTAAACGTTCGGCACGGATTTTATTTAATTCACATGCCGTAATATGGGCTAAATTGTTGGTAAGTGCTGCTATTTGAGTGGTCTTTCCTCCTGGTGCTGCTGCCATATCTAAAATATCGGTATTTGGTTTTGGATTTAATAGAATTGGTGGTAACATGGAAGAAAGACTTTGTAAATATATTTCTCCTTTTTGATACATCTCCCATTCTTGTACCTTATTTTCTCGTACCTCTTCTAATATAAGAGCCTCCCTACTCCATGCCACCTCTTTATAAGAAATTTGCTTCTCTTTTAGTTTTTCCTTTACTTCTTCAATCGTTGTTTTTAATGTATTAATACGAAGGGTAACTGGTCTTCCCCCCCCATACCCTTTTATAATCTCTTTTGCTAATATTTCCCCATATTGTCTCTCTAATTTTTCTACCAAAAATTCCGGAATTTCACTCATTTCTACACGTATAATCCAATTATTAAATTATTATATAAATGATTGGATTATTTCTCCT
>CAOJHH010000007.1 GCA_948436025.1 uncultured Clostridium sp.
ACTATGTTTATTATGCCTAGATTATTCCTTGTATTACTCTGTTTGTTCTTTCTTTTCACTTCTTCTTTTTCCTCCTTCGTTTCTTTTTATTCATGACCTTTGTTGTCATCATTACTTTTTATCTTATTATGTGTTCGTTTTTCTGTTTTTATTCTTTATTATTATGGCATTATTTTATATTAACTTATAGATTCTTGTCAAGAGGTTTTTGATTACATTTTTATTTCAATTCTTAAATGATTTTTTAAGCTTCGCCTTTTATAAAATTTCTGTTATATTTCCAATGACTGTTTTGATTTTATATTGGATTCTTTGTTACTATTTATCCCTTAAAAAAGGTGCAGAACCTAAATTCTGCACCTTTTTTAAGGAATTTTTATGTTTCTATTTCTTCAAATTCGATTACTACTTTAAATAGGTCTCCATCTAAATGAATATCGAATTTTCCTTTTTGCAATTCAGTTAGGGATTTTGCAATGGAGATTCCTAAACCAGAGCCTTCTTTGGTTCTTGCTTCATCTCCTCTTACAAAACGTTCCATTAGTTCATCTACGGATATGTTTAGTTTGTCTTCTGAAATGTTTTTTAGGTGTATTTGTACTTTTCCGTTTTGTTTTATGACATCTACATATACTCTTGAGCCTTCCAAAGCGTATTTGGCAATATTGACATACATGTTTTCCATGACACGGTATAAGTATCTACTGTCTGCTTGTATGTTTACTACTTCTTCTGGAAAGCTTTCGATAATTTGTAGATTTTTCTTTGAAAAGCGGTCTTCAAATTCTCCACTGATTTGTTTTACAAGTTCCTTTACATTTAAGGTTTCCATGGTTAATTTGATGTTTCCGGAAGACGCTTTTGAAGCTTCGATTAAGTCTTCAGTTAGTTTTTTTAGTCTTTGTGATTTACTATCTAATACCTCTAAATATTCTTGTATTTTTGGGTTTTCTATTTTTTCTTGTTTCATTAAATCCACATAGTTAATAATTGAGGTAAGTGGTGTTTTAATATCGTGTGATACATTGGTAATTAATTCGGTTTTTAAACGTTCACTTTTGGTGGCTTCTTTTATGGCATTGGAAAGCCCTCCCGATATGTCGTTTAACTCTTTTGCTACTTGCTTTAATTCGCCATACAAAGCATCTTCCTCTAATGGAACCTCTATATCACCATGATACATATTGTTAATCTTTTCTCGGACTTGATACATTTGATTTTGATAATCTACCATTTTTTTAAATACGTAATACCAAAATCCAAGTAATACAAGACTAAGTAATGGCATTTCATTAACAGTAAGTGCTAAGAGTATCACCGATGCTATTAAAAATCCACCATATTGTACTGCTAATTTCATAGTTTGGCTAAGATTGGTAAATAATCCACCTAGTATAAATTGGCTAAGAGAATATACAAAGGTATTTTTCCAAAAGATATGTGCTTTTATTCTTCGAATGGTGGTTACAATGGTAACCGCAATGGTAATATACATAACAAATCCTAATGCAATGGATGCCATAATAGCACTATCGATGGCTATTTTACTAGCCATATGCGCAGTAACATCAATACACATCCAGATAAAAGCCCCTTCTATAATAAGTAAAATACCTGCTATAATTCCTACTACTTCATAGGGAATCTTGTCTAGCCCATTTGTGTAAATTCCATCTTCTGCTTCCTTATGTCCAATGCTTAAAATAATGTAGACAATACAAGCCATTAAGACTAGCGTAGCTATCAAAGTAATGGCTGGTGCCGTTTGATAAGTTTCCATTACAAAGTTGTAAATTAAATTTAAGGCATAAAACTCCGCATTTCCCTCTTCTTTTAAGGCAGAATAAATTTCATATCCAGATGCCCTTATTTCTTCAAAACCTTGGTAAGCAATCTGTTCGTAGGCTAATTTGGTAATATTGGTTTGTACTTCATTTCCATCATAATTCCAATAATATTTTTTGCCTGCCAAATATTCCTTTATTTTTTCGGCACTATCGGTTCGAAACGTTCGTTCCACATTAGTAATAATATCCCCCTCTGGCGAAATGACCAATACCTCATATTTTCGAATGGTATAAAAATTACTTTGGATTGGGTCTTTTTCTTGTAATTCCATCCCAGCTTTCATTTCTACCACTTCTTTGTCTGCCATGCTATCATATTCTATATCACTAATTAAAATGTCGGTGTTTTTTTGTATGATTTTTCTTTCACTTTCACTAATATGAAGGGCTCGAATAATGGCACCAAAATAGTCGTTTGCAAATTGAGTGGTATCCACATAAGAGGTTTTGTTTTCAAAATCTTCTTCATAATTTGCATAATAAACAATCGAGCAAGTATGCAGAATGATGATGAGGGTTAATATGGGAATTAAACCATAACATATACTTTTTATGATTTTTGAATATTTCATTGATTTCTCCTTATCCCGTTTTTAGGTTACCCTAAAACTTATTTGATGTTTTCTATTTTGTAACCGATTCCCCAAATTACTTTTAAGTATTTTGGTTCTTTTGGGTTAATTTCGATTTTTTCTCTTATGTGCCTAATATGAACAGCAATAATATTTTCTGCTCCATAGGCTTCGTCTTCCCATACATTTTCATAAATTTGTTCAATGGAAAAGACCTTTCCTTTGTTTTTGGTTAGAAACTTTAATATGTTATATTCGGTTGGGGTTAGTTTAATTAGTTTTTCATCTACATACACTTCTTTTGTGTCATCATGAATGACAAGTCCTCCAGTTCCATATTGTTTTCCCTCTTCTTTTTTGATGGAACCTAAGGTGGTATATCTTCTAATTTGTGAATTGACTCTTGCAATTAGTTCTAATGGGTTAAAGGGTTTTGTCATGTAATCATCAGCTCCTGTATTTAGCCCATTAATTTTGTCATAATCTTCGGATTTCGCAGAAAGCATAATAATGGGAATTCCTTTATCTTTTCTAATTTCTTCGGCTACCTTAATGCCATTTAATTTTGGCATCATCACATCTAAAATCATTAAATGGATTTCATTATTTTTTACAAGCTTCAACGCTTCTTCTCCATTGTATGCTTTTAAAATTTTGTACCCTTCTTTACTCAAGTAAATCTCAATTGCCTCCACAATCTCTTTGTCATCATCACATACTAAAATATTATACATATTTTTCTTTCCCCTTTTTTGTTTTTCATTATAACATCAATTTAATTTTTTTTAAAGTTTCTCCCTTTATTATTTATACCATAAATTTATTAAGAAACAAGTATAGGGATTATTAAGGTTTTATTAAGAAAACAAATATGAAAATCCCTCAACCGCATTGGGAGATTTTCATACTGTACTATAACGTAGTATTTTTAATTTTTTATCTTCCTTTTTCTTTAGTCTTATGACTTCCTTCTAATTCATGACTTTTTTCACTAGCAATTTGTATAGGTTTTAATTTTCTGAATTCTCCATTATTTGATAATTCATTAATAAAATCATTTCTTCTACTATTTGAATTCGACAAACTATTTTCAATTTGTTTTGTAGCAGGCGGCAAAGCATTTAAATGTTTTGTAACAAATTTTTTAAAAACTGAAATATTCATCAATGATTTATGTTTTTCTAAAAATTTAGCAAGCTTTTGAGTAAATGATAATTTATTTTCTTTTTCCGGTACATTTATAGACATATCGTCTTGTGTTATTATTGTATGTTCAATATCTTTAAATTTACCTGATTCATTTCCGTCTAATATTTGTTGCATTTCAGATAATAACTGTTCATTTTTTCTATTATATTCACTAATACTTATATTTTGTCCTCTTGTAACTACTAATCTCTTCATTATATTTTGAAAATTATTATAACTTTTTTCGCCTGTTTCTATATCTCTTCCCATTGCTTCTATATAAGATTGTTTAAACTGTTGCTCATCTGAATTCCATGCTGCTTTAATAATCGACTTTTCACCTATTTTTTCAGACAACATATATATTGCTTTCGTTTCTGCTTTATATGTTAATATTTCATCTAAATCTTTTCCCTCAATTCTACTTGAAATATAATTTACTATAGCTTCAACATTATTATTATTACCAATTTGTCTATATTCTCCTAATAAATAATTTTTACTAGTTTCCGAGAAAATATGTTTTTCTCCCACTCCATATGCACCTTTTATGGTATATGCTGCATGAGTTAATTCATGTATCAATGTGCTTTTTATTTTTGCTCTCCTTTGTCCGCATATCTTGTAATAATTTTTGTTTATCTGACTCTATATATAAATTCCACATTTTTTTATCTAGTTTAGACAATTCTAGGTCAGCTTCATCGAAATAAATGAAAATTTCATTGGTATCAATATTATCTGCAATTCTACCTTTATATTCTCCAAGTTCTCCATTAGGTGCTTTTTTTCGTCCAGCAAAGGTTATTTTATCTAAATTATTTTCTAACCTTTTAAATAAATCTTCTACTGAAATAATATCCCCATATAATTTCGTATGTCCTTCTATAAATTCGGTTATACATTCTTGTATAAAAGGATTTTCAAAATTTTTATTTTCGCAAAATTTTTTTATTCTATTTTTTAATTCTTGTTTTTCCATATATTTTTTCCTCAATGTATTTTTTATTAGTTTATCACATGTGTTAGTATTTTACTACTAATTTCAAAATTTTTACGTGTAATATTGCTATTCAATCCATTAAGGTTTTATTAAGAAAAACCCGAATGAACCACATTTTGTTTTCATATAGTGTACAAGGTGATGTTTGCTTGAGACGTTTTTATGTTTTTTTACTAAATGGACTTATCTTAACGGCTACTGCTTTTTTGATGAAAGTAGTAGGATTTTCGTTTTCGATTTATATTTCCAAAAAAGTAGGCTCAGAGGCTCTTGGTGTTTTTGGCTTAATCATGTCTGTGTATTTGTTTTTTATTACTTTTGCGACTTCTGGTATTAATTTATCGGTTACTCGTATTGTGGTAGAAGAAACTACTTTTTGTAAAAATGCAAACACCAAAATGGCTCTTCGAAAGTGTTTTGCTTATAGTTTGTTTTTTGGGATTTTAGCTGGTATCCTAATCATCGTTTTTGCCAAACCCATTACTAGGTATTTTGTTCATAATCAAGTACCTTTTTATTTATTTTACCTAATTGGACTAAGTCTTCCTTTTATTAGTCTTTCTTCTTGTTTTCAAGGGTATTTTACTGCTCTTCGAAAAAACGGAAAAAATGCCACTTGCCGTATTTTTGAACAAACACTAAAAATGCTTGCTACTTCCTACTTTTTGTCTTTGTTTTTGCCATCTGGAATTGCTTATGCTTGTTTATCCTTAGTGCTTGGCGAAATGATTTCTGAAA
Organism: uncultured Clostridium sp.; assembly: GCA_948436025.1. Lineage (GTDB taxonomy): Bacteria > Bacillota > Clostridia > TANB77 > CAG-508 > RGIG8482. The sequence goes on from CAOJHH010000007.1 coordinate 5,349, forward strand.
TTGGTTCTTGTTTTTTTGCCTTTCTTTTATACCGTGTAGAAACGAAAAAGCATATGGTAAAGCAACAAACCCATCAAAATTACCTAAAAAAGATTGCCTCGATTTCTTTCCCAATTGCCATTACCTCTTATCTTCGCTCTCGGGCTTTCTTCTTTAAAACAACTACTCATTCCCACCTATTTAGAGAAGTCTGGGCTTTCGTTTAAAAGTGCTCTTGCCCATTATGGCATGATTTCTTCTATGGTTATGCCAGTATTACTCTTTCCCGATGTTATTATCTCGTCTTTTAGTAATTTAGTTGTTCCAGAATATGCTTATTTTGATACGAAAAAATCCTATGACCACATCTCGTATCTAACAGGGCGAATTTTTCGTATTACTTTCCTATTTTCTTTTGCTGTATTTGGGGTGTTTTTCTTTTATGCAAAAGAAATTAGTTTTGCCGTGTATCAAAATTTTGAAATTGCAAACTATTTAAAAATCCTCTCCCCTCTAGTTATTTTTATGTACCTAGATGGCATTATTGATAATATTTTAAAAGGACTTGGAAAACAAGTGAAGGTAATGAAATGCAATATCCTAGACTTATTTACTAGTATCTTTTTTATTACTAGTTTTCTTCCCCTATTTGGCTTAAATGGCTATCTTTTGGTTATTTATATTAGTGAGTTATTAAATTTTAGCATTAGCTTATACCAACTAAAAAAGCTGGCTTCTTTTCAAATAGATAAGGTAAACTGGCTGTTAAAACCTACCATAGGAGTTGGAGTTTCCGCCTTCGTTACGAAATTATTAGTACCAAGTATATCCTTTGAACTTTTTTCAATTGTACTACAAATTGCCATTTTCCTTAGTGGATATTTTGTCTTTTTACTTATTAGCCGTGCATTTGAGGTGTAAAACCCCCAGTCACGCGGGAGCGTGACTGGGGGTTCTTATATCATATACATTGTTTTTATTTTATTTCTCTTGCTTTTACAACTAGTCTTTGGGTTCCGTAGTTAGTACAGGTAATAAGCGTAACTTCTCTTTTTCTACCAGTTAATTGGCTCGTACATGCCGTATCGTCTGGATTTACGACGTATTTATCATATACCTCATAGGTAACAGTCTTTCCTGTTAAGTCGGTTAATTCTACGGTATCGCCATTTTCAATTTCAGATAGTTTTCCAAACATTTTCTTGTTTCGGTAATTATGTCCTACAATGACATAGTTTCCAATTTCGTTTGGGTCTGGTCCATAGAATTTGCTAAGGGATAACTTTAATAATTCATTGGTGGTTTTGTCGAGTACAGGATAGTTAATTCCTAAACGTGGAATATTAACAATGGCATCTGTAGAATAGGTATCCCCACTTTCTGAGGTAAAGATTTCCTTTTCTTTTTTCTTGTTTTCAATTTGCATTTGTATGGATTGTGCTAGTTTGGTAATATCAATTTCGGAACGGTTCTGGCTATTATCATTTAGAGTTACAATTAGCACATTATCTTCCATACGTACTCCAGAACCAGTTGGTTCTTCTTCAAAATACTCTAAATCGATACTTGCTAAAATTTCTTTGGATACTTCTTCGTTTTTGTTTCGGTCATATTCTGCATAGATGTAATATGAAAATAAGGAACACACTAAAAAGACCGACAAGAAAAAGTTTAGTTTATACATCTTCTTTTTTCTTCTCAGTTCAGGAGTTACATATATTTTTTGTGTTACTAAAATCTGATTTACTACCATGTTTTACTCCTTTTTCGTTTGTTTCCTTTTTCATTATATCATGTGTTTTTCGATTATCCAAGTAGTTTTTCAAAAAAAATTATTAAGATTTTTTGACAATTTCTTTACAAAAAGAAAACCAATACAATTATTGGTTTTCTTCTTGCCTTATTGGGTTTCCTATTTTGTTTTGTATCACTTCATTTGCCCCTAATTCATTTGCAAAATAGTCTCCAAATCCTAATCCATTCATTTGATATTTTAAGTTCAATAACTCAATATCATCTTCAAAATTACATTCACGCTTAAATCCCATAAACGCCCCTCCATCTTTTTTCTACTAGTATTATACACTACCTTTTTCTAAAATACAAGCAAAACCTACTTTTCCAATTTTGTTATGGGTATCACAAGCTTTCTGTTCGGTATCTATTGCAACTTCCTGACCTCAGGAAAATGTTCGCATACGTCAATGTTGTTGTATGTTAAAGTAATATAAAGAAGGACCACCTATTCTTTCATAGGTGGCATGTTATACTTCTTAGAAACAATTCTGGGTGCTCTCTTGTGCCGTAGCCTTACCCATCCACGTTCTTCGTTAATAACGATTCTGTACTTACTTAAATTCACATTTGCATTTTCGCATTTTCTTTGCAAATGCCTAATGGCATCACCCGGTCTTCTAAGGTCTCTTCCAAAGCCATAAAAATACCAAAAATTCTTTAGCTTTAGTATCCGTGATTCATATAACATAAATATTTCCTCCTATAATAGGGTCTTATGCCCTTTCTATTTTTAGTATAACACACTTTATGTATCTTTTCAATTCAAACTTTCGTAATACGAATTGTATAATTTACTATAATATCCGCCCGTTTTTAATAATTCTAAGTGATTTCCCATTTCTACGATTTCTCCTGCATCGAGCACGATGATTTTGTCTACATTGACAATAGTAGCTAGGCGGTGGGCAATGAAGATAGAGGTTTTTTCTTTTGAAATGGTGTCTATGGATTTTTGGATTAGTTTTTCGGTGTGGGTATCGATATTGGCAGTTGCTTCGTCTAGTATGAAAATAGAAGGATTGTGTGCAAAAATTCTAGCAAATGCTAATAGTTGTTTTTCCCCTGCCGAAAAAGAGGAGCCTCTTTCTTTTGCAATTTCTTGTATTCCATTTGGAAGGTTGGAAACAAAGTCGTCTGCTGAGGATAATCGAATGGCTTCTACAATGTCTTCTTCGGTTATATTGGTATTGTTTAGTTTAATATTACCCACAATGCTTCTTGCAAAAATAAATGGGTCTTGTAGAATAATGCCAATGTGTGCTCTTAAACTTCGTTTATTGATATTTTTAATGTTCACTCCATCTAATAAGATTTCGCCTTGTTGTATTTCATAAAAGCGATTGATTAAATTGGTAATGGTGGTTTTACCACAACCCGTTTTTCCCACTAATGCAACACTTTGACCGAGGCTCTATGGTGAAACTTACATTTTTTAGTACCCACTTTTCATTATCATACGAAAACCATACATTTTTGAATTCAATTTTTCCTTTTACTTTGCTTAAGTTTACGCCTGCGTCTAAGTCTTCTAAATATTCTTTATGGTCTAAAATATTATAAATTTTGTTAATAGAAACAAAGGCTTCTTGCACGGTTTCGATGTTATCGATGGTTCTCGTAATTGGCTCAAATAGTTGCCTAATATAACTAATAAATACATAAATAATTCCAACATCTAGAGCTTGTTCTAGCATACCTCCAAGACATACCCATATAATAATGCAAATTGCTAAGTTTTCTAGAATTGTCATAAGCCCCGGAAGTAAGCCTTCAATAATCCCCCCCGGTATTCTGGAATTACGATACCCATTGGTTAGGACTTTACATTCTTCCTGTTTTTCTTTTTGAATATTGAAGATTTTTATTAACTTTGCTCCATAAATGGATTCTGCCAAAAAGGTATTTAACTTGGTTTTAATCACTTTTGATTTATCATAAATTTTATTTAATAATTTGGTTAATACCACAGAAAATAGAATAATCAAAGGGATTACCAAAAAAGCAAGCAAGCTTAGTTTGGCACTAAAATAAAGCATCATCACAATAATTGCCACAATTAAAATCATATCTTTAAAAAAAGTGGTAATAACATCTTTAAATAAGGTAGAAATATCTTCTACATCATTGGTAATTCGCACAAATAATTTCCCTGCCGAGGTACGGTCATGAAACGAAATATTGGCGTATTGTGTATACTTAAATAAGCGATTTCGCATGGTATAAATAATGTCTTCCCCCATCATGTTGGTGGCGGTACTAGCAATAAAATCAATAATATTTCCTAATAATACAATTCCTATGTAGATAGCACCTATCATGCCAATGGTAATGGCTCCTTTTTGGTAGATACCAAATTTTAAATAATCATCCATTACGATTTTAATTAAATATGGTTTTACCAGTTCTCCTATATTAATGAGTAACGAAAGAACCGTAACAATAGCAATTGTTTTTTTATGTGGTTTTGCCATTTCTAATACATGTGCTATCGTACTATGCTTCTTGTTTTTCATTTTGACCTCCATTTCTACTTTGTTTATACCCAAAATCGCCCCTACAAGGTTATTTCGGCTTTTGCTATTTGTTCTTTGTAGTAACGATAATATCTTCCTTTTTTTCTTAGTAATTCTTCATGGGTTCCCATTTCTAGTGCTTCTCCACTTTCTAATACCATAATGTTATTAGCGTCTTTGATGTCTGAAATTCGATTGGAAATGATAATACAGGTTTTGTCTTTTACTAATTCTTTTATATTATTTAAGACCTTTTGCTCGGTTTTATTATCTAAGGCAGAAAAGGTGTCGTCAAAAATAACTACTTTGCTTTTCTTTAGAAAAGCTCTCGAAATTACTACTCTTTGCCTTTGTCCTCCGTGAAAGGTCGGTTCCTCTTTCTCCAATCACGGTTTCAATTCCATTTTGCATTTTTTCAATATCCTCGTAAATCATAGCATTTTTTGCACTTTCTTTAATTTCTTCTTCTTCAAATTCTTGTTTAAATAATTTGATGTTCTCTTTTAAGGTAGTAGAAAATAAGAAATTGTCTTGCGTAATATAACAAATATGCTTTCTTAGTACACTTAGGGGAATATCGTTAATATCCTTTCCATCGATAAATATTTTTCCTTTTGCTACTGGGTATAGGTGTAGTAATAAATTCATAAGAGTGGTTTTTCCACTTCCAATACTACCAATAATACCTAGCGTTTCTCCTTTTTTTACAGTTACCTTAATTTGTTTTAATACCATTTCTAAATTTTCTGGATAATTAAAATTCAAGTTGTGAATTTCAATGTTCCCTTCAAAATCGGTATCTTCTTCTACAGTTTTTAGGTTGATTTTTTCTCTTTCTAAATTAAAAACTTGCTCTAACCTTTGGTAGGAAATCTTCGCCCTTTTATACCTAGAAATGACACTAGGAAGCCAGGAAACTGGTCCCACAAATAAGGCAATATAGCCATTAAAAGCAATGAAGTCTCCTGTGGTAATGGTTCCCTCTAATACTAATTTTGAACCATATAATAGAGAAATTCCATAACACAACCCAAAGCAAATATTAAGGCAGGTAGAAAGCAAGGTAGAGTGAACATCCACTGCATTGTTTGCTTCTTTTAATTTACGATTTTTCCTTATAAATTCTTTTACTTGGTTTAATTCCCCTGTGTATGCCTTTGTAGTACGAATGGCGTCGGTACTTTCTTGTACATATTCCGAAAGCTCTGTAAAATAGCCTTGGGATTTACGAAAACTGCTTTCTACATATTCCTTAATTTTTATGATTAGAAAAACCGTTACGACAATTGGGCATAGGGTAACTAAGGTAAGGGACAAATTCACTCCACTCATCATGGTATAAGTGGCAATAATAGCAGTAAACAAAAACCTTGTCCCATAAGAAAGAAGGCGGTAAATAAAAGCTCGTATTTCGGTTACATCTTTTACGAAATACGACATTAATTCTCCGTTTTTAATGTTTTGAAGACTTGTCATTTTTATTTTCATAAATTGCTCAAATAATTTATCTTTTAGATCTCGTTCCATACTTCTTGGGGTATAACCAGTAAGCCATCTCCATGGCATACGAACGGCTAGTATCACAAAACAAATGCCAAGTAAATACCATGCTTGTAAGTATATGGCACTACGATTATTTTCGATATCATATAATAAATCGATGATGTGTCCTATGATTTTTGGCGGATAGGTTAAAAAATACATATTTAGTGCAATAAATAGAATTTGTAATAGTATCGCCAACCAGTATTTTTTGATAATATTTGCTAATATTTTTTTCATGCTTCGATTAACCCCTTTTTCTTTGGTTTTTTCGTCATAATCTCTCTTTTTATCATACACTAAAATTGGGGCTTGGAATATTAAATTTTCATGACATTTTCGTAACAAATGGCATTCTTTCTTATTTTTTAGTATAATAAGTTTTGGTGATGTTATGGAGATACGTTTTGAAAATACAACGGCTTATAATTTACAGGAATATAAAAAATTTGTGAATTTCCATTCGGAAAAAAATAATTTAAAATATTATCTTTACACTTTATTTATTTCGGTACTGCTTATTTTTTGCATGATAATGCAGTTTTCCTATGGTAGAATTTTACTTGGTATTTGCTTTATTTTTGTTTTTGTTATTTTTCTTTGCTATCGTTTTTTACATCCTTTGTATCTTGTGAAAAAGGAAGCTTCTAGTAAGAAAGTGCAAAAACAAATGAAAAATACTTATACCTTTTACGATGATTTTGTTACTATTTTTAATGGGGAAACTAAAGTGAAATTACGCTATTTTAAGTTTTATAAGATTTATGAAGAAGGAGACCGTTTTTATTTATATTTGGATAAAACACATTCGTATGTGTTATTAAAAAATAATTTTTCCATTGGAAAACCAGAAGATTTCTATGGTTTTATGAAGAAGAAGTTGTGGAAGAAAATATAGAGGTTATATATACAAGCCTCTTATTTTACGATATCTTTTATAACTTCTCCAGCTAGAATTAATCCTGCAACCGATGGAACAAAGGATATGCTTCCTGGGGTTTGTTTTTTTGTTTCTTCCTCTTGATTATTTTTGATTGTAATTGGTATTTCTTTTGAGTAGATTACTTTTAACGCTGGTATATTTCGTTTTTTTAGTTCTTTTCTTACTACTTTTGCAAGTGGGCAGATGCTTGTTTTATATATGTCTGTTACTTCAAACTTGGTTGGGTCTAGTTTGTTTCCCGTTCCCATACAGGATATTATTGGGATTTGTAGGTTATTTGCTTGTAGCACTAATTCGATTTTTGCACTTATGGTATCAATGGCGTCGATGATATAGGAAATGGAGTTGTCTAGTATTTTTTTTGTTTCTTTTGTAAAAAATTCTTGGTAGGTTTCTACTTTAGCGGATGGATTAATGTCTAGAATTCGTGATTTTGCCACTTCTACTTTGGGTTTGCCAATGGTAGAGGTAGTTGCTATGATTTGCCTGTTTAAGTTGGTTTCTTCTATGATGTCATGGTCTACTAAAATAAAATGGCCAATTCCGGCTCTTGCTAATCCTTCTACTGCATAGGAACCAACTCCTCCGATACCGAAAATAGCTACTTTTGTGTTTTGTAGCTTTTCTCTTCCTTCTTTTCCAATTAATAATTCTGTTCTTGAAAATTGATTTTGCATGGTTTGTTTCTCTCCTTTTAAGAACCCCCAGTCCACTTCGTGGACAGCCCCCTTGTTAAAGGGGCTTTCTTGCAAGGCTTCGTGAGGCTTTTGCAAGAAAATTAGTTTAACACTTATTTCATAATCTTTCCGCCCCCTAGGACGATGTCTTCTATGTAGAATACAGCGGATTGTCCTGGGGTGATTGCTCTTTGTTGTTCTTCGAAAATGACTTTTATGTTGTTTTGTTCTTGTTTTATGCTTGCTTTTGCTTTTTTTGAGGAGTATCGTGTTTTTACGCTTACTTCTGTCCAGTTTGGTAGGTTGTCTACTAGTAGTAGGTTGATGTCTGAAACGGTAATTTCTTTTTGGTAAAGTTCGTTTTCTTCTCCGACAATCACTTCGTTTTTGTTTGGGTTGAAACCTAGTACGAAAAGGGGTACTGGGTTTGATATTCCTAGCCCTTTTCGTTGGCCGATGGTGTAGTGGTATAAGCCTGTATGGGTACCTAGTATTTTACCTTGTTTGGTTACGATATTTCCTTTGGTTGGGGTTAGGTTGGAATTGGTTTCTAGGAATTTTTTGTAGTTTCCGTCTGGAATAAAGCAGATGTCTTCACTATCTGGTTTGTTTGCCACCTTTAGGTTATGGTTTCTTGCAATTTGTCTTATTTCTTCTTTGTTAGGAAAGTCGGAAAGTGGAAATAGGACATGTTCAATAATGTGTTTTGGTAGGTTCCATAACACATAGCTTTGGTCTTTTTTTCCGGCGTTTGATTGTTTTAGTACCCATTTTTGGTATTGTGTGTGATATTCGGTTTTTGCATAGTGTCCTGTGGCAATGTAGTTACAGCCTAATTCTTGCGCTTTTTCGTACATAAAACCGAATTTTAGGTATTTGTTACATTCAATGCAAGGGTTTGGGGTTTGGCAGTTTGCATAGGTGTTTATGAAGTTGTCTATTACATGAGTTTTGAAAATGTCTTTACAATTGTATGTGATATGTGGGATACCGATTTGGTTACATACATTTTTGGCATCTAAGTAGGTATTTTGGTTACAGCAACTACTGCCTGCGTATAGCTCTAGTGTGGTTCCAATAACTTCGTAGCCTTGCTCTTTTAGAAGAAGAGCTGATACGCTACTGTCCACCCCTCCGCTCATTCCTAATAATACTTTTTTGTTTTCCATTTTCTTATTTCCTTTTTTCTATAAATTTTCGCTCCCAGAGGATAATGTTTTTATTTTTATTCGGTTCGACACTCGTAACTGCCACTTAGGACTCCGCGTTCTCACCTACTAAAAATAAAAACATTATCCTCTTCACGCTAGTAAGAGCAAGAATTATGGCTTTTGATTTAACATGTCTTCTAGGGTGTACCATGCAAGGAGAGCACATTTTACTCTTGCTGGCATGTTAGATACATTTCTAAAAGCGATGGCATCTTCTAGTTTTTCTAGTTCTTCTTCGTTTGTAGTTTCTCGTTTTATCATTTTAATAAAAGTTTTAATGATGTCTTTTGCTTGTTCTATGGTTTTTCCCTTTAGAGTGTCTATCATAATAGAGGTAGAGGCTTGCGATATGGCACAGCCATGCCCTGTAAAAGCCATGTCTTCTATGATATCTCCATTTAATTTTATCTCTAAAGTAATTTCGTCTCCACAGTTTGGATTGTGTCCTAATTTACACTCATTTGGTGCTTCTAAATTTCTTTTGTGGTACGAATTCATGCTGTGCTCCATGATTAATTCATTATAAATTTGTGTTAAATCTTCCATCATTTCCTCCAATTCGTTTTATAGGATTTACCTTTGTCCTTGTACTATATTAAAACAGTAGCATAAAGGCCCCTTTACGTAAGGGGGCTGTCGTCGCTAGGCGACTGGGGGTTCTTACACATATTTTTGAAACATCTCATACGCCTTTTTTAGGGCTTGTACTAGTTTGTCTACTTCTTCTTTTGTGTTGTAAAAATAAAAACTTGCTCGGCATGTGGAATCTACTCCTAAGTATCGCATAAGTGGTTGTGCACAGTGGTTTCCGTGAACGAATGCATATACCATTTGTGTCTAATATGCTTGCTACATCGTGTGGGTGTACTCCGTTTATGTTAAAGGATATTACACTCGAATGTTTTTCTTTGTTTGGGGTGATATAGAGTGTTAGAAAATCTAGTTTGGATAGTTCTTCTTTGGCATATGTGATTACATCTTGTTCTAATCTTCCTATGTTATCATATCCTATTTTTTGTATATAATCGATAGCTGCACCTAAACCAATAACGCCTTCTACATTTTGTGTTCCTGCTTCAAATTTGTTTGGTAGTGGTGCAAAGGTGGTTTCTTGTTCATATACGTATTCAATCATATCTCCTCCCATTAAGAAAGGAGACATGTTATTTAATATTTCCTTTTTCCCGTATAATACACCAATTCCAAGAGGTGCTAGCATTTTGTGCCCTGAAAACACTAGAAAATCACAGTCTAATTCTTGTACATTAACTGGCATGTGTGGGATGCTTTGTGAAGCATCCACAATAACAATGGCGCCTTGCTTATGGGCATAATCTATGATTTTTTTTATGTTATTAATGGTACCGCGTTACATTCGATACATGCGTAATTCCTACAATTTTTGTCTGTTTGGTTATTTTCGTTTTTATTTCCTCTTCGGATAATTCAAAATCTTTCCCAATGTACATGTAATTTAGTTTACTTCCGGTTTGTTTGGTTACCTTTTGCCATGGTACTAAATTAGAATGGTGCTCCATAATCGAAATAACTACTTCATCATCTTTTTTTAGGTTTTCTAGCCCATACGAATACGCTATTACATTTAAACTTTCAGTTGCATTTTTGGAAAAAATAATTTCTTCTGGATGTTTTGCATGAATAAAGTTCGCAATCTTAGCTCTTGCGTTTTCATACTCTTCGGTTGCTTCCATACTTAACGAATAGGCCCCCCTATGAGGATTGGCATTCTGTTTTTTATAAAATTCTTCTATTTTTTCTATCACAAAACGTGGCTTTTGTGTGGTTGCTCCACTATCTAAATACGTTATATTCTTATTTTCCAAAAGCGGAAAATCGCTTCTTATTTCCTCTATCTTCATACTTTCTCCTTAATCTAATCTCTCATCTATTTTTTGTAAAATTTGCTCTTTTAATTCCTTATTTTCAATACCTTCGATGATTTTGTTAAATCTTGCTCTTACCATTAGTTTCATGGCTTCTTTTTTTTCAAAACCTCGACTCATGATGTAGAATAATTCCTTGTCTCCTATTTTTCCGAGCAGAAGAAGAGTGGTTACCTTCTACTTCTTCTTCGGAACATAGTAGCATTGGTAAGGCTAGTGACTTTGCTGTATCGGATAATAGCATGCAATTTTCGTTTTCATTTCCAGTTGCTTTTTTGCAACCTTTTTTAAAATCGATGGTGCCTTTGAAATGCTTTTTTGCTTTGTCCTTTAGTGCTCCTTCTACTTGTATATCGATATTTGATTTTTCACCTCGTAGTTCTCCAATATAGTTTAGGTCGAAAAGTTGGTTTTCTTTTCCTAGATAAATAGTATTTAGGATATTGTTTGAAGACTTTCCTAATAGGTTTGAATAGTAATTGGTAATGCTATTTTTGCCACCAAAATCGATAATGGTATAATTTACTTTTGCATTTTCTGCTAGGGTATTTTCGATGCTCATGAAGTGATTGGATGTTGCATTCATAAAATTTACAAGAATAATATGTAGGTTTGCATTTTTCTTTGCCTGTACTTGAAGCACTCCATTGTGAAATGCTTGTATGTCTTGTTTTGTTTCATATTGAAGTACAAAGGTTGCTTTTGTACCCTCATTTGCTTCTATTGCAATTTGGTCTACTAACTGCCTGTTATTTTCATCAAACAAAAACTTCATTTGCATTTCGGAACCTGTCATATGATTGGTGGTTATTTTTAATCCCTGGTTTGCCAATTTTGCAACTTGGGCTTTGAGTTCTTCTCCCAAACCATAAACCAATTCACAGGATTTCATTTCCATACTTTGATTAACATCAATTTTATCTTTTTCGTAAGTCATTTCTACATTATGAAATTCCCCAATTTCTTTGGGTATTTGCACATCATCTAATTTTATATTATTCATATTAAAATTTCTCGACGTTCTTACTGGTGTTTCGTTTAATTTTAAGTTTGACATAGCTTTCCTTTCTAAATTTCATACTAAAGGCCCCTTTACTGAAGGGGGGTGGCGTGCAAAGCACAACTGGGTTTTCTTTTACCCAATGGCTCCCTCTAGTTCCAAATTGATAAGATTATTCATTTCTACTGCATATTCGACTGGTAATTCTTTTGAAATCGGATAGGCAAATCCTCTTACTATCATTGCTTTTGCGTCTTCTTCGGATAGTCCTCTACTCATTAGATAAAAAATCGTTTTATCACTAATTTTTCCGATTTTGGCTTCGTGTGAGAATTCGACTTCATCAGTCCTTATGTCATTTACTGGTATGGTATCGGAAATGGACTTATCGTCTAGCATAAGGGATTCACAAGATACGCTCGATTTTGAGCCTTCTGCATTTTCGTTTATGCGAACCAAGGAACGATAGGTGCATTTTCCTCCATTTTTGGAAATGGATTTGGCATTTACGACACTTGAAGTATTTTTGGCATTGTGAATGACCTTAAAGCCATTATCTAAATTTTGTCCTCCTCCTGCAAAGGAAATTCCAGTATATTCGGATTTTGCACCTTCTCCCTTTAAAATACTCATTGGGTATAACATGGAGATTTTTGAGCCAAAGGAACCGTGATACCCAGTCCATTTTTGCATTTTTTCCTACAATTGCTTTTTTGGTATTTAAGTTTAACATGTTTTTTGACCAGTTTTCAATGGTGGAGTAGCGTAAATAGGCATTGTCTTTTACATATAATTCTACGCACCCTGCATGTAGGTTTACTTTGTTGTATTTTGGAGCACTACATCCTTCGATAAAGTGAAGACTTGCTCCTTCGTCTACAATAATAAGAGTATGTTCAAATTGACCCGATTCTGGGGAATTTAAACGAAAATACGATTGTAGAGGAATATCTACCTTTACTCCTTTTGGTACATATACAAATGACCCACCTGACCACACGGCTCCATGTAGGGCTACAAATTTATGGTCATGTACTGGTACGCATTTCATAAAATGTTCTTTTACTAAATCTGGGTATTTTTTTATGGCACTTTCCATATCCGTATAAATAACACCCTGCTTAATTAATTCCTGTTTCATACTATGGTAGACTACTTCGGAATCATACTGTGCCCCTACTCCTGCTAATGACTCTTTTTCCGCTTCTGGAATCCCTAGTTTATCAAAGGTGTTTTTAATGTCTTCTGGCACATCTTCCCAAGATGTATTTAAGTTTGTTTTTGGCTTTACATAGGTTGCAATTTCATTCATGTCTAGTTCTGATAAATCTGGCCCCCATGTAGGAAGTTCTAAGCTGTTATATACTTCTAACGCCTTCATACGAAACTCTTTCATCCATTTTGGGTCATCTTTTTGTTTGGAAATTTCTTCTATAATTTCAGGCGTTAACCCTTTTTTTATTTTAAAATCATAATCGTCTTGATTTTTGATGTCATAGATATTACGATTAATTTCATCTAATTTTGTTTTACTCATTCTCGTTTCCTTTCACTATATTGTAATGTCACATAATTTGTGTTATAATGATTAATGCATTAACATAATTCTACAGGAGGTACCAATATGGCTGAATTCTTTGGAAGTGCGTTTGTCGCAGGCATTGTTGTATTTGCTGTTGTTGTTTTTTTAATAGGCACACCATTTACGCTTTTTTTAATCGCTTATGCGATTGAGGAAAAAACAACTGCAATAGAAAAACATGCAAAATCAATGTCAAAAACTGCTACTGCCCTTGAAGAAATTAGCAAATGTATTACCCAAAGCTAGCTATTCATTTAGCTGGCTTTTTATTTATATCTTCCATACCCATTCTCTTCAATTTCTTTTGCAAGCTCTGCACTGCCTGTTTTTACAATTTGCCCATTTACTAGTATGTGTACATAGTCTACTTTTAGACTGTGCAAAATTTTGGTGTTGTGGGTAATGATCAGTACTGCGTTTTTGCTGTTTTTAAACATTTCGATTCCTTTGGATACGGTTTTGATGGCGTCTACATCTAACCCAGAGTCGGTTTCATCTAGTATGGCAAGTTTTGGGTTTAGGGTTAGCATTTGTAGGATTTCGTTTTTCTTTTTTTCTCCTCCGGAAAAACCGACATTTAGGCTTCTTTCCATATTTTTTGGGTTCATGTTTAATTCTTTCATGGAATTTTCTAGTTCTTTTTTAAATTCAAATATTTTGACTGGTTTCCCAGTTATTTTATTTTTGGCGTATTTTAGGAAATTGGTGACACTGACTCCTGGGATTTCTTCTGGTGATTGAAAAGACATGAAAATTCCTTTTCTTGCAATTTCGTCGGTTTTTAAATGGGTAATGTCTTCTTCTTCTAATAAAATATTTCCTCTATTTTTGGTATACATCGGGTTATTTAAAATGGCATTTGCGGTTGTGGTTTTTCCGAGAACCATTTGGTCCCATAATGACATGAATTTCCCCTTTGTTTACTGTTAAGTTAATTCCTTTTAGTATTTCTTTTTCCCCAGCGTTTACGGATAGGTCTTTTATTTCTAATAATTGTTTGCTCATGTTACAATCCTTTCTTGTTTTTTAAATTTCCGAAGAGAAACACTTTCCTTTGTGAAAAGCTCCGTTCTCCAAGGCGTTTTCGATTGTGCCTTTTTAAATTTTAGAGACACACTACTCTTTTGTATGTGAATAACTTTGGTAGGTCGAACTCGTTTTCACAAAGGAAAGTGTTTCTCTTCTAGTTTGAGGCTGTTTTATTTTTTTAAAGTTCTTCTTGCACAATTTCTACATTTTTCTTTTGCAATATCGTAGTTACAGTCTAGATTTGTTAACCCTAGTACTTTGTGGACATATTTGGCAAGTTCACTTACTGTGCTATCTGTTATTGCAGACTTCATTTTTTCTGCTTCTTTTGTTGCCTCTTCGGTTTGTAGATTTAACACATCTTTTAAAAATACATACACAATGTCGTAGGCTTCTAATGCCTTTCTTGCTAAGTCTTCTGCTTCTTTTGTTAGTTCGATTGTACCATAGGCTTCATAATTTAGTAAGTTTTCTTTTTTTAGTTGGTTGATTGCCTTATTTACACTAGGCTTTGTGCAATTCATTTTTTCTGCAATATCGGTTACTCGTATTTTTTCATTTTGCTTTTTTAATACATACATCGTTTTTAAATATTCTTCTAATGCTTTTGATATCATTTTCTTTCTTCCTTTTTTAAAAAGTTAACTTCGGTTAACATTATATTATGCTTTTCCCCCTTTGTCAAGAAAAACAGCAACTTTTTTATCATTATAAGCCTATTTCTTCCTCTAAGTAGCGTGAATGTAGAAACATAATTTATTTTTGTAATGAAGACCCGACAGCCCATTGAGGCGGGGGAATACCCGTGAGCTTGGAGGGCGAAATGGAAAAAATAAATTATGTTTCTACATGGAAGCGGACTATAGCCTCTTATTTTCTACCCCCTCTCTTGCTTTCTCTCCTCTTCGTATTCTAGCTTGTCCCTTATTTTTTCTGCAATGGTACCAATAAAACGTTTTGGTGTTACCTCTTCTTCTTCTACCACATAGAAATACGATTTTATTAACTTTGTGCTAGTGAACCTTTTTATGGAACGAACCATTTTTTCAATTGTCCATTTTACATTTTTCTCATTAATCCCTTCTCTTTTGCCTGCCATCACATGGTATAAACCATGTGTCATGTCCTTTAGTAAAGTTTCGTCCTCTAAAGAAAGCAGAATTGCTTCTGCAATATACTTATATCCTTTTGTAGTTACATCAACATCAAATTTACGTAGTTCGCCTTTAATTAAATCTTCTGTCGTTTTGGGTCCAATTTCATACATAATTTTTTCAATCATATGAATAATACGATTAAATGGAAATGGCTTGTACAAAGTAGCGTAAAAATAGGTACTATATTTTTGTAGTCTATTAACCAGCTTTCCTTGTCCACTCATTGCAATAATGTATGGTAATGGTCTTTTACGCCTTTTTAAATTTCGAAATAATTCAAAAGCATCTTCACTTTTGATTTCAAAATCCAACACTAAAATATCCTCTTGGTCTAAATCGGATACCCTTTCCATTGCTTCCTGACTATTCACGGCTAAACTTGATAAGTATAATTTTGCGTCTTTTGCCATTAAATAGTTCCATACTTTTCTAGTAAATTCCAAATTCTCTTGTAAAATAACTAATCGATTCATAAAAATTCCTCCTATATTTTTTCCTTTCACTATATAAGAGTCATTTTTTACCCATTTCGTTACAAAAAAATGCAAATTTTTTTATTTTTTTTTAAAATCCGACAAGTTTTTAAACAGATTTTCGCATTATTTTCATTCGATATATAAGACATTTCGTCCTGTGTGACCTATGAAAAAAAAATTTTTTTAAATTTTTGATAAAAGCAACCAAAAAATTTCAATATGAAATTTCTTGATTGCTTTTCTTTTATATTTCTTCCCTACATCTCTACTTCAATCTCATTTACCTTTCCATTATCCATTAGTTTTACCTTTTTTTCTTCTATTTCTTCTCCGTTTAGGAAAAATTTTTCGACTCCAGTGGATTTTCCGTTTGGATTTTTTACTTTGATGTTGTATACACTGCTTCCGAATTCGTAGCGAACTCCGTATTCTTTCCAAGTAGAGTCTATGGCGGGTTTTATCGATAGCATTCCTCCTTCAATTTTTAGTCCTAATATATATTCAATTCCTGCTTTATAAGCCCAGCTAGAAGAGCCTGTGTACCAAGTCCAGCCACCTCTTCCGGCTTAAGGTTCCCACTCCATATACATCGGCTGCTATGACATAGGGTTCTACTTTATAACGGCTTGCCATTTCTTTGGTTCTGGCATGTTCTACTGGGTTAATCATTCGGAAATATCCAGTAGCTTTGTCGCCAAACCCTAACATTGCTTCTGCAATTATGGTCCATACGGCGGCATGGGTGTATTGTCCCCCATTTTCTCTTACTCCTGGTAAGTAGGCTTTTATATAGCCCGGTTCTAAGGCACTTTTATCAAAAGCCGGGTCTAGTAGTTTGATAATGCCATTTTCTTTATCTACTAGATATTTTTCTAGGCTTTCCATGGAAATGTATTTTTTATCATTATCCCCTGCACCAGAAATAACAGACCAACATTGTGCAATATTATCAATTTTACATTCTTCGTTTTGAATGGTTCCTAGGATATTACCATCGTCCATATAGGCTCTTTTATACCATCTTCCATCCCAAGCCTGATTATTTAGGTTTCGTTTTAATTCTTCTTGTACTTTTTCATATTTCTTAGCCTTTTCGTTATCTCCTTGTAATTCACAAATTGGGATAAAGCGATTTAGCACCTCATATAGGAAAAACCCAAGCCATACACTTTCTCCTTTTCCTTTGTTTCCCACTGTACTAAACCCGTCGTTCCAATCTCCAGAGCCAATTTTCGGAAGACCATGTTCTCCAAAGCAAAGGGATTTTTCGATGGCTCTTATACAATGATGATAAATGTCTTCTTTTTTGTTTGCTTCCTTATGAAGGTCATAGTGTTCGTCTTCGTTTTCTTGTAATACTGGTCCTGCTCGATATGGTACTTCTTTTGTTAAAAGTTCGGTGTCTCCGGTAAAGCGAATATATTCTGCTGTTACATAGGCAAGCCATAATAGGTCATCGGAAAATTTGGTACGAATTCCTCTACTGGTTTCTTCATGCCACCAATGCTCTACATCTCCTTCGATAAATTGATGAGAGGCATGTTTTAATACTTGATTTTTCATAAACTCTGGTGCTAGGTATTTTAGCCCCATGGTATCTTGCAATTGGTCACGAAAACCATAGGCACCGCCAGATTGATAAAATCCAGATTTTGCCCACAAACGGCTTGCAATAGTTTGGTAGGCAAGCCAACCATTTAATAAGAAATTCATGGATTCGACTGGTGTTTTTACTTGCACCGTTCTTAGCAGTTTTGCCCAGTATTCTTTGGTATCTTTTAGTGCCTGCTTGGCATTTTCTAATATGGTGTATTGGTATGCCGTTTCTTGCATTTTTGCTACTGTTTCTTCGCTTCCTAGTACTAGTACCATTTCCTTATCTTCAAAGGCTTTTAATTCTAATTCCATTTCTACCGCAATACATGGTGTATTGCCAAGGGCATTTTCATTATTTAATGTTTGGAAATTCATCATTTCTGGCTTACGAAGGTTGCCGTCTCCGATAAATCTTCGTTTGTTTCCAGTATAGGATTTTATATTTAAACTAGAGGAAAGATAAAGCTTAGAAGTCTCTAAATCTTGCATATATTGATTGTTCGCATATACCATGTTTTTGTCTTGGTCAAAGTGTAAATGGATATAGCCATCGCTTTTTTTACTATCTTCTCCTAACACTGGTTTTAAATAATATACCATTTTTAAGGTTCGTTTTTCTGGTAAAATATTTTTTATGCGAAGAATAGAAACTTTTACATTATTCTTTACTGGCACAAAGGTTTCTTGCTCTTGTAATAACCCATATCGTATATTTTGGAATTTGCTATACCCAAACCCATAAGTAATATAATAGTCTTCCTCATCTTGGTTTAAGTTTGGGCATAGGGTCCATAGGTTATTATATTTTTCGTCTTTTAGATAGATAATTTCAGAGGGAATATCTCCTACTGCGTCATTGGACCAATCGGTTAGACGATTTAACCTACTGTTTTTGTGCCAAGTGTAGCCAGAGTTATTGGTGGTTACCACACTTCCAAAGTTCGGGTTTGCTAATACATGGCTCCAAGCAACAGGAGGTTTTGTGTGTTTTGTCATTTTAATTACATACTCTTTTCCATTTTCTGCAAATCCACCATACTCATTGTAATACGAAAGTTCTTCCATATTGATAGCATGATTGTTTTTTTCTTCGCTTACCAATACCATTTCTTCTTTTTTGGGTGGTGCTTGTTTTTTTATGGTATCTAAATAATCCTCTTCCAAATCTCGTAAAATCGTTTTTAAATTGCCCAAATGTGCATCCAAAATGAAATTAGCACGAAACTCTAAAATCTCCTTATTTTCCATTTCATTGGCATTTAGTAAATAGATACCCGCCTTTTGGTTTAATAAATACATGAAATGACGGTTTAAAATTTGGGTTTCAATCATTTCTTTTACATATCGTTCATATACATTTTCTTCTTCATTCAAAATGACTAAATCCAATTCTACATTTTTGGCTTTGAAATATTCAAAGGCTTTTAGTACTTCTTCTATCACATATGCATCGTTTACATCTTTAATTTTTACCAGTAAAATTGGTAAATCGCCTGAAATACCATATTGCCATAAGTCCCTTACATAGTAGGTGTGTTCTTTTGTCTTTACTTGCAGTTTTTTTAGTGGATTTTGTACTAGTAAATAGGACAATAGTTTTTGGTACACTTCGATGTCTTTTCCTTTTACGCCTAAGTACCTTGCCTCTTCTTCTACTCGTACTTTGGATAATTCAAATGCTCTTTTTACATTTTCGTTACTTGCATATTTGGTTAGGTTTTCTTCAATTTGTTCTTTGGCATCAGACATGGTGATAATTAAATTAAGAGTAATCGTTTCCCCCGGTTTTAGTAAAATGGTTCTTTTTAGGGCTACTACTGGGTCTACGGTTAGACCTAAGCTTTTGGAAAATGGAATGGAGTCTTCTATCATTTTGGGAATTCCAAAATGAATTCCTTGTTTTAATCGTTCGTAATCAATTTCATATTCCAGTTCTCCTATGGTTTCGTGGTTGGTATTTAAGGTAACTCCTAAGAAGATTTCTGGGGTTTGCCCTCTTCGGTTTCGTTTGATTAATAACGAATTGGTATCTTCTAAATATTCGTATTTTAAAAACAAATTGTTAAAAGCTCTATGGGAATCGTCTTGTTCTTTGGTGGATAAGACTGGTTCAAACACACTAGAAATTTCTAGGGTTTCTTCCATATTTCCAGTGTTTTCTAGCTTTAAGGTTCTAATTTCTACTGGGTCTTCTGGTGCAGTTATTACCTTACAGGTGGTAATGATGTTTTCGTCGTTTCTTACTAGTTTATCTTGGTCTGGTAAGAAATTTACTTCTAATTTATCTGGTGGTACAGTATCGTTTTTCATTAAGGTACTCCAAATTCGTTTGGTACGAATATTTTTTACATAAAAAGCAATTCCACTTGGTACGTCGTTTGTTGCCTTATAGCGGTTTACCAATTGATTTTTATACTTACTAAAACCTTCCCCTCTTTCATTCATACAAATGGAATAATTCTCGTTTGATATGGTATTAAAGTTATTCAAGCTTTCATTTAGTTTGGTATAAACTCGGGTGGTGTAGTTTTCGTAATCGATGGTCTTTAGTTTTTCGATTTTTTCTTTCTTTTCTTTTGTAATGATAACATCTTCTGGCATGCGTTCTTGTAATAAAATATCGACTGCTTTTATTTCTGGGTTTTCCATAAAACGTTCTTGTAAAATATTGTTATTTAGTAAATTATTAATGGCAAGCAAAATCAGGGCTTGATGATGTGCCATATAGGTTTTTACAACCGCATATTTTTGGTTTTGGCGAAGTCTTGCTGGGGTGTAATCGATGGCTTCGTAAAAACCATATTTCCCTAACATTTGGTTTTGTTCTAATTTCTTCATATTTTCCAATACTTCTTTTGGTTCATCTTGCAGGCTTAAAATACTTCCATAAGCACTTACTACCATTTCATCGGCAAGTCCTCGTTTTAAACCAAGCCAGGGAATACCAAAGGCTTTGTATTGGTAATTGGAATTTAAGTCTTTCAAATTAAACGCAGATTCGGAAATTCCCCAAGGAATGCCTAACCTTCCAGCGTATTCTTTTTGGCTCATCCTCATAAAATGGCAAGATTCGGAAAGCAAGCTTCCTTCATACATACGAATATTGATGTTTGGCATTAAATATTCAAAGGCTGTTCCAGACCAAGATACCAAGCCTTTATAGCCTCTATTGACAGTTAGGGTTCTACTTAGGTTTTGCCAATGTTTGGAAGGAACATCATGTTTGGCAATAGCAACAAAACTTGCTTGTCTTGCCTCACTTGCTAATAAATCGTAATACGAGTCGGTTAGTTTGTTTTCTTCTACATTAAAACCAATGGAGAAAAGGCGTTTTTCTTCATCATACAAATAACGAAAATCGGTGTCATAAATTAGTTTAGTTACCATTTGAAGAAGAGCTTTTAGTTGTTGTATATCAATTTTGTTTTTCTGGTATTTTTCTACGTTTTCTAAAAAACTTTTGGTAAGGTATAAATATCCTACAAAATTTCCACTATCGACACTGGAAATGTATCTTGGTAAGAGTGGTTGTAAGGTAATGGTGTTATACCAGTTATATAAATGCCCATTCCATTTGGCGAGTTTTTCGGTAGTTTGTAGAGTGTTTTGTAACTTTTCCATGGCAGTATTTAGGGAAATAAACCCTAAGTCATAGGCCGATAGAATCGTAATTAATCCTAAGCCAATATTGGTAGAAGAAGTTCTTGGTACAATCTTTTTTGCTCGGTCTTCTTGGTAGTTATCGGGTGGTAGATAATTGTTTTTTTGGTTCATATACGTATCAAAATAATCCCAAGTCTTTTTGGCGATTTGATGTAGATATTCAATTTGGGAATTGGTTAATTGTTTTACTTTAGCTACGGGGATGTTTTCTTTACTAATATACCAACAAATGCCTGGGGCTATTAGCCATAATACCCCAAGAGCAATTCCTATTATCATCATAGAATAAGAGCCTACATATTGTGAAATAAGCACAGCTAATATAGCAAGGATGACTTGTACCCACATAAAGCGATAATAGGAAAAAAGGTCGGTTTTTCCGTTTTTTTCCGCCTCTTCTGCGGTGGTCCATTCTAAAAGATGTTGCCTAGAATAATATTTTCGGTAAAGGGTTTTTATAATGGCATTTAGGGATATATAGGCTTTGTGTGGTAAAAAGGTAAGCTCTAATATGCCTCTTAATATGCTTGCTTTCATGCTGGATATGGTTTTATCAAAGCTTTTGTTTGGTTTACTTCCTACTTGTTTACTACATAGATAACCAAATAGGTCTAGTAGAGTTGGAAAAATGACACTTATTAAAAGAATTCCTAATCCTAAGGCGATGTTTTGCTTGGTTAATAGAGAATAGACGATTAACGTAACTACGCTAAGCATTGTCATAATGGGTACTAGACTTTGCCTTAAATTATCTAAAATTTTAAATTTGGATAATCTATTTAACGGGTTTTTCTTGGTAATTCCTTCTTTATTGGTAATAGTTCCTTTTATCCAAGAAAGAATTTGCCAGTCTCCTCGTATCCAACGGTGTAGTCTTAGCATATAGGCATTGTATTTGTAAGGGTAGCCATCTAAGAGTAAAATGTCGGAACAAAGCCCACATCTTAAATAACAGCCTTCTAGTAAATCGTGGCTAAGGACGGTGTTTTCTGGAATTTCGTTTTTAAATATGGTGTGGAATAATTGTAAATCGTAAATTCCTTTTCCGGTAAAAATGCCTTCATCAAAATTATCTTGGTACGTATCGGAAATGGCATTGGCGTAAGAGTCAACTCCACCAGCTCCTGCGTAAATTTTGGTAAATAGGCTTTTACTTGCAGATACTAAGTCAATTCCAATTCGTGGTTGAATTAAGGCATGCCCAGAAATAACGGCATCTCCTGTTTGGTTTAGCTGTGGTTTGTTTAAAATATGGGAAGCGGCTCCTACTAATTCTAGAGCGGAATTTAGTACGAGGTTGGTGTCTGCGTCTAGGGTAATGATATAGCGAATTTCAGGAATATTTTGTTCTTGCTCCATGGTGTTTATTTGGAAAAGTCCTGTGGTTTTTTCGCATAGGAATTGGTTTAGCATACCTATCATTCCCCTTTTTCTTTCCCAACCTAGGAAGCATTTTTCTTTTTCATTCCACACTCTTTTTCGGTAAATAAATTGGAATTTTCCCATGGGTTTTGTTTGGTATTTTTGGTTTAGTCTTGCTACTTCTTCTTTTCCTGCTATTACGATTTCTTTATCATAGGTTTCTTGTTGTTTGTCTGAGGCACTCGCGTCGGCAAGTAAGGTAAAGTATAGGTTTTCGGAAGGGTTGGCAAGGGAGTATACTTCCAATTTTTTCATTAAATCTTTTACCTTTACGGCACTTGTTACAATGGTAGGAATAATGACCATGCTGGCTTGTTCTTTGGGAATTCCATAAGCGTAATCCATTTTGGGGATTAATTTTGGTTTTACGAGTTTGCTTAAAGCAAATTGTACGAGTTGTGTGGTAATGGCAGAAATAGGAAGGAATAGGAAAATTCCAATTCCTACTCCCCACCATAGGTTGGTTTGTTTTGCATAATACATAGCAAGTGCTAGGGTTGGCAATAAGGTTAGTATAACAAGAGCACTAATATAAGCGAATGTGCTTTTTTTTGTGCATGGTGGCTTTTTATTGGTTTGTAATGCTTTGTATAAATCTTTTTCGCCTTCATCTATTAAATAATAACCAATATGGGATTGTTTGTTGTTTGGATTGGTGTTATTTTTTGCTAGTTCTAGGGCTTTTTTTGTGATGTAGATTTCGGAGATTTTGGTTCGTTTGGAAATTTCTTTTATTTTATTTCGGTAATAAGCTTTTGTTTTGTAATCCATATTTTCATATACACCGCTTGGGTCTTGTTTTAGTACTTCTTCTACTCCATTAATGTTTTCAAAAATTTCTAGAAAGTTAATTCTTCCTATTTCCTTCATGCTTTTAATGCAATTTCCAATGATAACTTTTCTTACCGCAATATCAAAATGCTCCTTTTTAATTACTTCCGATACACTCGTTCCCATTTTCATTACTTCGGTTTCAAGGGCATCTAAATACGCATATGCCTGTTTCCCATATCGTTTTAAACGGTACGACATATGTTCAATAAAAGGATATTTCATTTCCTTATTTTCGATTACCTTATGGGGATTTTGCGATTTTAATTGAAAGCGGATTTCTTCTTTTGGTTTGTTTTCTACTAATCGTTCTAATATATTTTCTACTTTATATTTTTGCATTTGTACCGAATAAATTTTATCACATACTCCACGAATGGTTTCAATCATCGCTATTTGAAGGAAGGTTCCAATGTTCCAAATTTCTTCCATATTAAGTGTTTTTTTCCTTTGGTAGGCAGCTAATAATTTTTGTAGATTATGGCTATCAATTTTTCCTTCGGTATAGGCTACAATTTCGGAGGCTAATACATAAATTCTGGCAAACCCTTCATAGGTGCCATTTGCTAGTGCTACAAAATTCTTATATTTACTTAAACTTAAGTCTTTTGCAATCATTTTTACGGTTTCTTCAATTGTATAATAATTATCGAGTAACCATTCTCCTGCTGGATGAATGTGAAGTCCCATTTTTAAATGGGTGTTTAGTAATTCATAGGTTTTGGTAATTTCTTTAAAGTTGTCTTCTAGCCTAGGAATTGGGTAAGTTATTTTATCAGATTTATCTTTTAAGATATGGTCTGATGCTATCTTTTCTAAATAGTTTTCTAATTGATATTCATCTAACAGGGCACCTTTTAGGTTTAATACTTTTACTAATTTCAAAAAAATCCACTCCTTGGTATGTATTTTTTTAAAATTAGTGTTTCCGTTTTGTCAAAAACTATGCAAAAATTTACACAAAAATTTGTTTGACATTTCTTTTTACTTACTGTATATTAATAAGTGCCTTTCTGCAAGGTAGAAAGGAGGACCTAATGAATGAATTGATTAAACTGTTAAAACTTTATTTGATTTACTTGATTGTAAAGCATTTAGGGGATTAACGCACAAAAAAGACTAGGATTCGCACTCCTAGTCTTTTTTCGTTCTAATGAATGATTTGATTAAGACTTCGTCTTGATGTTATTATAACATCGATTTTATTATATGTCAAATTTTGATTCTTATTCCTGATTATCATGTATTTTCTCGGTTAATTTTTCTAAGCATGCGTCAATTTCGGCGGCACAGAAACGATAGGTTACAATGTCATACCCCCATGGGTCTTTAATTTCTACTCCGTCTTTTGTAAGACCTACGTATTCTTTTAGGGTAAAGATTTTGTCTTTTAAATTTGGATACATTTGTATTAGGCTTTGTTTATGGGAATTTGTCATACATAAGATGATGTCCATTTCTTGAATGTTAGAATTTCTTGTTAAGGTGGCTCTATGTTTTTTTAAATTTACACCATATTCTTCCATTACCTTGGTGGCTTCCTCGGTAGAGACATCCCCTGGCATAGCAAATATGCCTGAAGAATATATTTCGATACCCTGTAGGTTCTTTTCCTCTACCTTCTTTTTCATTAGCCAATGTGCCATGGCACTTCTACAAATATTTCCTGTACAAATAAACATCATTTTCATACTGGTGTCCTCCTTGTAATTTATCTATATTCGGGTCGATGAGGGCATCGCCCCCTACTGTTTTGGTTATTTTATCATAGAACATAAAAAAAGAAAACCCCAGAATTGCTCGCTTGCAATTCTGGGACAAACAAAGATCAGTGCGGATAACAAGCATCGTTAAGACGATGCTCTTTTTCACGCCTCTCCAGCTCTCTTTCCACTCTCTGTTCCATGTCTTCTCTGAATTCTTCCAACTCTTTGTCTGATAATGTTGTAAAATCAATTTGTAAATCGTACATGATGATACCCTCCGTCTTCGCGGTTTATAGTGACACTATTATTATACTCTATTATTTACATAATTTCAATACTTTTTTACTTAATTACATTTAATAAATACGACGAATATTGTCGTACAAGCTGTGTGAAGTAATCTCCTATTTGCTTTTTTTCTATTTCATTCTTTAAGAAAATTTGTTTTTCTTGTAATATTTTGTCTTTTACAACAATCTGTATTTTGCCAATGGAATATCCCTTTTCAACTGGTGTTTGTAAATTTGTTTCGTATTGTATTTTTACTTCTATATCTTTTATTTCTTCTTTTAAAATTGGTACCCAAGTTATTTCACTATTGGAAAGTTCATATTCTACTTGTTTTGTTTTTGCTTTATCGTATTGAATGTATTTTGCCTCTTCTAGCCATGTATTAAATTTTTCTTCTATTTTTTCTTTTGCATTAATATATTCGTATTTTGAAAATGCGTATTCTATTAATTTAATACTATCACTGGTTCTTATTTTTTTTGTATCGGCTCCTAGTACCACACAAATAATTTGGTGTCCATTTCTTGTGGTAGAGGTTACTAGGCATCTTCCTGCTCCATTGGTAAAGCCTGTTTTTACACCATTGACTCCATTTAAATTTCCTAATAATTCGTTGGTATTGGAGATTTGTTTTGATTGGTTGTTAATATGTATTTCACAGGTTTTGGTGGCTACGATAGTAGCAAATTTTTCATTTTTTAGGGCATAGTCAGTAAGAAGTGCTAGTTCATAGGCAGTCGTGTAATGTTCCTCCCCATCTAATCCATGTGGGGTTATAAAATGGGTATTGGTTAATCCTAATTCTTCTGCTTTTTGGTTCATGAGACTCGCAAACCCTTCTATGCTTCCTCCTACATACTCTGCTAGTGCAACTGCTGCGTCATTTCCGTGAGCGAAGCATTAGTCCATATAGTAAGTCATTCACACTTACTTTGTCTCCTGTTTTTAAGCCAAGCCTTGAACCACCGGTCCCTGCTGCTTTTTTGGATACTTCTACCATATCCGTTAGTTTGGCGTGTTCTAACACAATGGTACAAGTCATGATTTTTGTGGTAGAAGCCATGGGGCGTTTGGTATATGCGTCTTTTTCGGCAAGTACTTGTTTGGATTCTCGGTCAATTACGATACTGGCTCTTGCATGTAGGTTAGGAAAATGATCCACATTTGTGGAAGCATTTAAAACTTCTTCTACAATATCAGTCGTTTCTTCATCGATTTCATCATCGGCTAATACGGTCGTGTTGGTTATGAGCATTAGAATGGTTATACATATTAGAATTCCTATTTGTTTTAATCGTATACTCATTATCTTCCTCCTAATTGATGACATGCATTATGCGTACTCCTACGTAGGTTACATGATATGCTAGTGTCTTTACTCATATTTAAATAAGACAAGGTTTATTTACAAAAATCACCATTTTCATTATATTATGAAAATGGTGATTCTATAACTAATTTTCATTGTTATTTTGTAAGTTTATCTTCTTTGCATACTAACCACTTGCTCATTTATTTCGTCTTCTGTTCGTTCAATGCTTTTCTCGATTGGTTCTCCTTCTTTTCTTTCTTGTTCTAGTACTTTTCTAAATCCTTCTTCTGACATCTTGCAGCGTTTGGCAGCTTCTTTCACTAGTGCTTCTTCGTATTCTAATGTGGTATCTCGGTTATCGTTATATTCGTTGTCATCAATGTTTTCTAGGGTAGTTTCTTTTTGTGTATCTAATATGCTTTCTGCCTTTTTTGTCTCTTGGCTTACGCTTGGATTTCTTGTTTTTGTAGCAATTTCCCTAACCTCTTTTTTGGTTCTTTTTTGATTAGTATTTCTTAGGTTGACGGGAACTGTCATATAATCATTATCTTTGGTTCTTCTGTAATAGGCAACCTTTGGAATTCCTGCCTCAATATCGATGGAAAATCCTTCGTTTCCATTTTGTTCGTTAGTACCATGTACAATTTGAACTAAATGGAGTACATCATCTTTTCTAACTTCTCCATTTGCTCCTACTTCGGTGATTTCTTTTATTGGGTTGGTTCCCTCCACCGTTTTTAATGATTCAAACTTTACTTCTTGTCCATCTTTGTTTATGCCATAGAATTCAAATCTAGTAGCATCGATTCTTCGTATTTTAACTGTTTCTAGTTGTTTTTCTTTTACTTCTGGTACTAAATCAGCAAAGGTTCTATCTACTGTTACCTTTTTATTTATATCAATTTCAATGTCTTTTGCATTACTATTTTCCTGGTTTGCTCCTTTAATACTCTCTAAATCTTCTGTATCTTCTTTTGGGTCTTTATCTTTTTTCTTTTCTATTAATTTCTTATTTTGTTTTTGTGTATCCTCTAATTGTGTATTGCTTTCAAGTTCTTCTTCCATTTCTTCTAATTCTTTTAAAGAAATGGGTTCCGTATCACGAAGTTTAACTAAAATAAGTAATTCCTTATCGAAAAAACCTTGTCTCATATGAAGGTGATTGTCTTTATCAATATCTGCTATTACGATATCTTCCATATGTAACTCTCGTTTTATCTCCCCATTTACTTCTTTTTCTACTAAAAATAATGGATGTTCTTTTCCTTCTATTTCGTCAAAAATAATGGGTTTGTAGTAGTGTATATCACGTATTTTACATTGTTCATTATGTTCCATTGCTTGTTTTTCTAATTCTTTTTTTAGGGTTTCTAACCACTCTTTTAATTCCATATCCAGCTACCATTCCTTTCTTACTTTACTCTTTAAAGTAAGCATCGTTATTTTAAAATATATTCCTTTTTTACTTAATTGCTTGTATAGAAGCCTTTATAGCCAAAACAGCAATAGCCCCTTTTTGGGTTAAAGGGGCCTTTGTGTTTCTTTAGATTTCAAAAGATAATTCGAAATTAGTACCTTCACCTAAGCGTACTATAAAAGTTTTTTTCATTGTTTGATTTTGATTATTTTGAAGGTTTGCTTCAAAAATGTAAATATCTCCTTCTTGCCTTGTTGCAGTATAAGTAATTTCTCTTGCTTTTATAAAATTTTGTTTTACATAGGTTTCAAATTGCTGTTGTGTCTTAAAATAGTTTTCTTTCAATCCAGTTGATAATACAGAATATGCAAAATCATAGTTTTCTTCATAAATGGCTTTTACAAATCTTTCGATGCTCATACCCACTTTTTGTGTTTCATCCGAAGTAGTATATTTCTCAATATATTGCGGTAAATCAACTGTGTAAGAATCTAAGTATACAGTATATTTCATAATAGCTGTTTCATGAAAAATATATTCATTTTCATATTGATCGATACATATATATTGTGTAAAATCATCATAATGATTTACTTGGTAACGTTGTAGCTTTATATTAAAAATTGTATTGGCACGACTTTGTATATAGTTTCGATAATTTTCAAAACTTCCAAAACGCTTTTTGGCATATTCTTCGTCTAAAGAATCATATGCTTCCTTCGTATGTTCTAAGGCATTATTTTTATAATCTAGTAAATAGATATTGCATAATTGCATATCACTAATATATGCATATGATATCTCATTATATTTGGTATATCCTATATTATCTCTATCTATTTGTTCTACTTCATTGTTTATTCGATTTTGTAATTCTTGCTTTTTCGATGTTCGAAGTTGTACTGATAAAAGATAGCTTACCAATATAATAATATTAATTAATAAACAAATTAATATTGCTACTATCCATTTTATATTTTTTTTACTCATGGCTATCCTCTTTCTATTCTTCTTTTATTTTCATATTTTGTATATATTGGTTTGGTATAACGGAAAATGTATTATTTTGTTTATCCAGTTTAATAGATACATAAAATTCTATTTCTCCTTGTGTTTCTTCTGTTGCTTCTAATGTTAATATGCCATATACAAAATATTGCTCTATTGTATCAGAAAGTTTTGCTACATACATTTCTTTTGCTCTAAATTTATAATAATCGTCTAATGTTTCTATGCTTGATAATACATTACTCTTCATAATCCCCTTTTGTTTGCGATACGATTCATCTAAATAATCGTATAAAATATCTTGTTCCTTTGTTGTTAAATAAGTGGTATAGCGATCAACACAATTTACTACTGTAAAAAAGTCATTACGATTTGTTACTCTTGTTACCTCCATTACTTCCTGAGGCAAGGTACTTTCTCCTTCTCCGATTGGTTTTTCTGTTTTGACTGAAAGAACAATGATCATACTGGCAATTACAACAATTATGATAAAAACAATTAGCATCGCTATTTTCAAAAATTTATTGATCATTTTGGATAAATTCTCCTTTCCTTATTTTATCCCCAACCAGTTCCTTTTCCAATATATTGTGTATATGGTCCTGAACGTTTTTCTAAAATAGAAATACAAGCACAGATTTGATCATATCCATTAAAAATATTAGTATGCCCTGGTACCATATTTGCATTAAATGTATCTGGTATAAACTGTAATAATCCATGTCCTATGTTTGTATTATAGCAACTCTTTCCAGAAATCGAACTACACCATGGGCATATCCCGTGGTTACTACTAATTGGCTTTCCTGTGTTAGAGTCTATAATCCCTTGCATAATTGATTGATCTCCACCCGACTCGGTTTGAATTTGTCTTAAAATTGCCCCTATTTTTTCTTCTGTTGCTTCATAACCTAATTCTGAAAATGCCTGTACAATATATGGTCTCCAAGCCTCTACACTAACTGGAACATCTGGCACAATGTTACTTGGTCTTGGATTTTCTGGATTTACATAGTTTGCAGGGTCCGTATATTCACCATTTACTTCTACACCAAAATGCAAATGTGGTCCTCCACTAATTCCAGTATTACCTGATAAGGCTATAATATCACCTTGCTTTACTTGTTGTCCTACAGTTACAAGTAATTCTGAATTATGCATATATACGGTTTTTATTCCATTTCCATGATTAATTCGAATCCAATTTCCTGCGGTTAAACTAGCTCCTGCTACTTCTACCACTCCATCTGCTACTGCTATTATTTCTGTTCCTATTGGAACAGCAATATCCATTCCTTTATGAAATTTACTAGCTCCTTCTACCCCGATGTTTCCTCGGTAACCAAATGGAGAACTAATTACTTTTTGAGTAATATCATTAATTGGCCACCAAAAACCAGAGCCTAAATTGTTCCAATCTGTCTCAATGAATTCTTCTGTATTAAAAAGTGGCTTAAATCTTGTTGCAAAATTAGCTGTTAATTCTTTTCCTGTTAAATAGAAATTAATACATTCTCTCATAATTTCTGCATGCGTTTGTGTTCTTTCCCCATTTTCTAATAATCCATATAATTCTTCTCTTGCTGTTACAATTTTACCAATTGGATCCTCCATTTTAGAACTTCCCAACATTTCATATTCCACAATTTTTCCTGGTAAGTCTTGTCCATTTGGAAGATATGGTGCACCTTTTACATATGTTCCTGTTTGATTACTCCATAAGCCCATAAACTCAGAAGGCTTAATTGTTGTTTTACTATCACCAGATTTCATCCATTCTCTTTTCAATATTTCTGTATAAAAATGTTCACTTCTATCTATATCCCAACTTCCAGGTGGATTATTGATCGCATCTTCCGGTGGTAATGTATTCGTAGTTCCCTCTTTCCCGTACGGATAATCTGGTGTTTCTTGCATTTCATAGTTCGTTTCTTGTTCAATAATCCATGTTTTTGCTTTTGTAACATTGGCTTTTATATTGTCTATATCTACAATCGTTTCTGTGGTTTCATCGACACGAAATTGCCTTTCTTGCCATACTTTTTGATGTGGACCACCTATAATACCCATTTCTCCATTGGTAGCTACCTCTTCTAATTGCCAAACATGTCTTTCTGCTTTATAATTGTATTGATTTGTTGTTGTTGTAATTTGGTCAAAAATTGTAAATTCGATTTCACTTTGTTTTGTCATTAACTCAGAAACAGCTTCTACATAGGCAGCATTATTCGTAATTAATTGTAAATCAATTAAAAATAAGAATGGTACAGTATATTGTGATATCATATTTCTGTAGGGTATTTTTACTTCCGATATCGTATATTCTTCTAAACTGCTTGTTAAATTGCCATGGTTATAAGTATTTACAATTTTTTTAAAGGGTTTTGCAATACATAAATTCCAATTTTCATCTAATGAAAAATATTCTTGTAGTTCTTCTTTTTCGTCTCGGTTTGTTGTTTCTAGCTTTTCTTTAAATTGATTGTATCCCATATAGGTTAAATCAATTGCATCTTTATCTTTTTCCTTTTTTCTTTTTATTTTAATAATTCCTTGTACCTCTTCGTCGCTTCCTTCAATATAAGGAAGTTCTCCTGCTAAAGAAGCGGTTACAAATTTGTATAAATATTTAGCTGCTTGGGAATTAGGGTCCACTGTATTTAATAATACATTCGTACTACCATCTACTGTATTTTCTGCTGCTACTCTATAATTTCCATCGTCACCAAACCCCAAGTCATTTAAATCAATTCCTATTAAAGAAAGTTCTGCTACAACACTTTCTAAAAATTCCTCTTTGTTAAAACGAATTCCATTTTCATCAATGGTACAATAATCTTTTACTAGTTCATATACAACCTCATCTATTTCATTTGTAGCTTCTTCATCTAAGTAATTATCAATTGCCGAAATAATAAGAACTGCAATAGCAACAACTGCTATAATAATAGCAACTGCTATTGGATTTGCTACAATAAGAGCAATTACTTTTTTTGCTGCCATATCGATTACTTGTAAAAGTTTTTTTCCTGCTTCTTTTCCTAGTTTTTTTGCTGCTTGTTTTCCTGCCTGACCTGCATATTGTACTCCTTGTGCCGCTAATTGTTCTGGTAACTCTTTCTGTTGTTTTTCTTGCTGTTTGTTTTCTTCGTCCATATGTCACCTCTTTTCTACTTGCTTTATTCATTATTATAATTCAATTGTCATTGTCATTCGATTATGATATTGTTCTTTTTGTTCTAGTTTCTTATATTCTTCATAATTCATAATCATATCACTAAATACCATTTTTCTCATAGGAACTTGATTAACATATATTTTATTAAAACGAATTGTTTGTTTTTTTGTTTTTCCCGTTTCTACAATAAAATCGTTTTCATCAATTTCATAAGTATAAGCACTATAGTGGTTTTCATTAGAACCCACTAGATAAACCGAATCCACCTTTTGACCGGCTATTTAATAAAATCGTATTTGTGGTTGTATTTTCAATTGTAATATCATAAGATTCATACTCTTTATGTACTTCTTTTGAATGAACCGTAATTTTTATACCATTTTGTATCATTTCTTTTTCGATTTGGTTTCTTCCAATATAGCCATTAATATTTAATTTCATCTCATTTTCTTTTATGATAACCGTATAATAATCTTCTATTGTGCTTTGTGAAGAAGAAACCTTTCCACTTGATAACATATCATCTACAATGGTTACCTTATAGGTATATCGGTTACTATTAATCCAGTCTTGTATGGTATATAATTTTTTTACTTTAAAAATTTTATCCACATAATTTGCTTTAAAATATTGAATATTGGAAAAAAATAATTCTTGTTTGCATTCTTCTGTTAATAAATCATATGCCTTTTGAGTTTCCCCAGTATTACAATAACTGATAAATTCATCAATTACTTGAGTATTTTTTTGCTTTTGTTCTTTTGGAATTTCTCTTTCCGAAATAATTGGATTGCCAGAAATTTCTTTTTCCGATTCTTCTATAACCGTATTTTGTATTTCGTTATTTTTTGCTATATTCTTTTGCCTTGCGTTTTCATTTAAGATACGAATAAAATACAAAGCGAGGATAATCGCAAAGATTATTATAAATATAACATATCGGTTTTCAAATATACTTCTTCTTATGTTACTATTTTTAATAATCATGGTATTATCCTCCTGTTTTTGTTTAGCTCTTAATTTTACATTCTTCTAAAGTCTGCATATCCATTGTAAATAATATCTGCTTTTCTTCTATTTTCTTCTGTGTCTCCACCCAATAAGATAGCCGTATCTTTCTTAAGTGCTTCTTCTGCTTTTTTATCTCCTGCAAATGCTTTTTTATGTTCGCTACCTAATTCATTATAACTTGCAGCAATGTTTTGAACTTGTGCTCGAATCTCTTTTTGTGTTAAATGATTTGGATTGTTTTCTTGTTTCATATAATGTTGTTCTAGTTTTAGTGCCTTCTTTATGTCTTTCTCATTTGTAACTCCTGCTTTTCGATATCCTTTTACTGCTTCTGTAAATTGTTCTTTTGTGTAAGTATTTTTAAATTCTTTTTCATAAAACTGATTGAATTTCTCACTTCTAAAATATTGCTGATCTGCTCTTGCATTTTTAGCATCAATCGCATTTCCATATTTTCCTGCTCCATAAGCATCACGAATGCTTCTGTCTTGCATTACCTGACCTGCTGTCGCTTCAAACAAACCTCCTCCTGTCGCTCCTCCAACCGTTGCTGCACCAAGTGCCATAGAAATTGCTTTTTCACCATCTCCTGTGGTTGCTCCAATCGCAAGTCCTACTCCACCCATAGCAGTTGCAAGTGCTGCTCTTGAAGCCAATTTTAAGGTTCCACGTGCTGCTTTATATCCTACTGTTGGTAATGCCTTCCATGCTCCAATTGCTCTTCTTCTTGCTCCTTCTCTTATTTTATTTCCTAATGCCTTTTTACCTTCTGGGGTTTTTAATGTTTCAAATGCATTCTTAGCAGCATCCATTTTCTCTTTATTTCGTTTACCAAAATTTGCAATATCTTGTTTTACGGTATCTCTAAATCCTAATGGTCCATCTGGTGTTTTTTCATCACTTGATGTGTCCTCTGGTAAACCAGACTCTTCTTGTCCCTTTGCTTTTTCTTGTTCATATAATTCTTGATACCTTCGTTGTTTTTCTTGTAGTTCTGGATTCATTAAAATATCATTATTATCATATCCTGCTAACTCTTCCTCTAAGGCTGCCATTTCATCATTATTTTCTGGTTCTAATGGCGGTGGAGGTGGTGGTTCTCCTTCGCTTGGTGAAGGTAATCCCCCGCCATTTCTTTCTTCATTTCCACTTGGTGTTGGTGATGAACTATCTGTTCCTACTAAGCCACTAGCATCTTTATCTTGAAAAGCTGTAAATGGTTTATTGGCATCTGCATCTTTTCCTTGTCTTTCTAAATTATCTTTTGTTCTTACTTTTCCTTGTGAACTTGGTCCTTGTTTCGCAAATCCTTTTAACGCGTTACTTGCTACTGCTGTTACACCCGCTGCTCCTGCTAAAGATCCAACCGTTCCACCGCTTGCTTTATTAAATCCGAACATTTGCTTTACTAGTTTTTCTGCTGCAATAATGAAACCTAATGCTACAATTCCATAAATCGGATTATCTACTGCCAATTCGATGGCTGTTCCTAATAATACCTTATATAACAATAGATGTATTGGTTGAATTAATGCATTATATGTATATTCTTTTAACCACATATTAAATGCTTGTGCTTTTCCATCAGATACTTTATCGATTGGATAGGTTAGCGCAACCATTGGTGCCATTAATGTTAAAAATGCCATATTAACTACCCTTTTTAAATAAATCCATGTAAATCGAATCGAAAAGATGACTAGCATAATATATAAGAAAAAGAATGATATTTTCACTTGTAAATCTCCTGCTTGTATCATGAAACGAACATAACTCATAAAGTTTGCAGAAAAATCAATTTCACCTGTTCCTATTAGTTTATCTATTTTTGTTGCATGTACTGTAAAAGTACCATCTCCGCTAGAAGAAAGCATTGCTGTTACCGTTTCTGTCATCGTCAGAGCAAATGACATAATGTAATGTAACACCAGCACCAGACACATGGCAACTACCCAATCCATAATCATTTGCTTATATTTTGCACGGTCTGCTGCTACACTTGTTAACATCATTCGAATTCCTAAATATAGTAATACCGATAATAATCCTATTACTGCAATAGAACGTAGTGCTACATACCAACTAGCAATCGTTGGACGCAATTTTTTGGCAATATTTTTATCGTCATCCCCTTCTACAGATGGTTTTATAAAATTAATATCCAATGCTGGTACTTGGTTAGAAAAGATTGCCTCTGGTGTATATTTAATAACTGGTACATTTATTGCATTTAACCCGAAAAAAGTCGCATCAATAAATTCATCTGTTGTAATTTCAATACCACTAGTAGCACTCGTCTCATAACCATATCCAATCGCTTTCATAAAATTGGTAGTATCTCCTATCATTGCCATTTGCAACAAACGTTCAATACCATCAAATATAGCAGTCACGAAGTTAATAATAGGACTCATCAGTTTTCCACCAAGATCCGCTTGTACCACGGATGGAACACAAAATGTTGTTATGATTACAATTAGAATAGCAATTACTGTCTTTTGTATAACACCTTTATTCGTAAAAAATCTCATGGTTTCCCCTTTCTATTGTATTGCTTTTCGTTTCTTCATGTTTACAATATTATTTAAGTTGGTTTCTACAAACTCGAACTCTTTTGCCGTTGGTGTAATTTGTAAAATTGCGGTATCTGCTCCTACTTTTAGTAAACCTTCTCCTTTTAGGCAGGTTACCAAGAAACCTGCTTCTCCTTCGGAAAGTTTGAATACTTCTTTTAAGTATTGTATTTCCGATTTATCTTGTGCCAAGAATAGTTTGGTATCCGATGAAGTTAGTACGGCTTGTGCTTCTTGTTTTTCATAAAAATCTTGGAATCTTTGCGAGATAATCGCCAAAGATACATTTCTTTTTCTGGCACGTCTTGCCATAGTATTTAAGAAGTCAACTGCTTCTGGGTATGGTAATAACATCCATGCTTCATCTACTAATACTCTTTTCTTTTTGGCTTTGGTTCTGTCTTCACTGTTTTTCTTTACGTATTTTTCCCAAATCCAAGAAAGTAAGATTTGTTGGGCAAGTGGTCTTGCAAAACGTTCTTCTAGCTGTGAAATATCTAGGTTAATAAATGGCACACCATCTAATAATTCGAAGGTGGATTGTCCATCAAAATAGGCCATTTGTCCTTCGTACTCACGAATGTATTGTTTCATAACTTTTAGTAAGTAGCTATAATGGAAACGATAGTCTTCGTTTTCGTTTTCGGCTGCTTTTCTTTGAATTCTTTTATACCAACTACCAATGGTTGGCATTAGTTTTTTCTTTCTTGCAAGCATATTTCCCGTTGCCATGTTGGCTGCCGAATCATATAAGCTTGATGGATCTGAAGTAATTTTTAATGCAGCATATTCTTCGGAAACAGATTCTGCTATAATTTGTTTGGTTAATTCGTTTACTTCAGTACTTCTGGTACTTCCTCTTGCCATGGTAAGTAGAGCTTGTGTTACGTCTTCTACTTTATTTTCTACATTCACCATAACTCTTTCTTTTCCCGTAATTTCATCTTTTATAATTTCTGGTTCAATATCAAATAAATTAATAACGGTTTTGGAGTTTGGACTTAATACCACATTAATTCCACCTAAAGATTCTGCTACAATGGTATACTCGCCTTCGGCATCTAGTGCTAAACTTTCAATTCCCATAAGCACTGCTGACCTTGAGATAAGAGTTTTCATGGTAACGGATTTACCAGCACCAGATTTTGCGAATATAACCATGTTGTAGTTGGTTAGCGATGGGTGGAAGTTATCAAATAAAATTGGTACTCCCGTTTGTTTGTTAAACCCTAATGGTACTCCTGTGGAATGTCCTACCTCTGAGGTGGTAAATGGAAATACCGTTCCCATGGAGCGTCTATCAAAGGTATGTACTTTTTTTAGTTTGTTATCCATAAATGGTAGGTTACTTTTGAAGGCATCTTCTTGAATTCCCCATGCGCTTTTTACACTAACTAGCGATTTTGACATTTCGGTAGATAATAGGCTAGTTAGTTTGTCTAAATCTTCTAGGCTATAGGCAAATAAGGTAGAAACAATCGTGGCTTCAAATAATTTATTATACCCTGCTGCAATTTCATCTCTTAACTGTTCTGCTTCATAACGTTTTTGCCCAACCGTACTTTGCCTATTAATATTACCTCTATCTGCTGCTACAATTCTTTCGGTTTCTAGTTGGTTAATAACCTTATTTAATTCATTTTGCGATTTTGCTTCTGGTACTGGGTTTATATATATTGAGGTATTGGTGTCTCCAAATAAGTATAAGTCTCGGAACAATTCTGGGAAAATGGCCATTCTTGGAAGTGCCGATACAAAAAAGCTTCTTGCATATCGTTTGGTGTTGGAAATAATTTCTAAATGGTCAATGTTGGAGGCATCAATTCCAGATGGTGCAATTAATTCTTTTATGGTCTTTTTCTTTAAGATGTTGTATTCTTCCCCATTATTCGTTAACTGCTGATTTTTTTCTTCTACCCCTCTTTGGTTTTTCTTCCACATCTTCGGTTCCTCCTTCTTCTTTATTTTTGTCTTCTTCGATTAATCTTGTTGCTGAATCGGCTGTTTGTCTTCCTAGGTAAGCTGCATTTTGTTTAATAATCATTTGTGCTCTTTGACGTACTAATTCTTCTAGACGTGCTCGTTTTTGGTCTAATTGTTGTTGTTTTGGACTTCTTGCTTGTATTACTTTTTCATTGGCAAGTGCCATTGCTTTTCTTTCTATTTCATCATCTAATGCTTTCATGGTTTTATCTAGTACATCTGGTGCTGTAGTGTATAGTTCATCATAACCTGCACGTGCAGCACGGTCTACACTAAATACTTCTGCTTCATCACGGTTGTAGGCTACATATAGTAAATCCACTAATTCTTCGGAGTTTAGAATTTTTCCTCCTACCGAACAACCTGCTAAGGTTCGAATAACGGATTGTGCTCTTGTGTATAGTTCTTGGAAGGCAATGTTACGAATTTCTTCTTTATCGAAAGAATTGTTTGGTCCTAGGTCTTCTACATAATATGGAATAATGACATAGTATTTTTTGCTTAATACGTTTTTGTTTAAACTCATTCTTTCGGTATTGGCAATAATGTCTTTTCCATATTCATAAAGATTGGTTTGTTTGGTTACTTCAAAGAAATCCTTATTTAATTCTTCTCTCGTCGCTTGACCAGATTGTAGTTTTTTTAGATAAGCATTTTTCTTTTTCTCTAGTTCAAACCCAACTTCTTCTACTTTTTTTCGATATCCTTCTAAGCTATCGTTTAAGTTTACGGTTCTGGTTTGTACATAAATTTGAACTGGATGGCGTAGGGTGTTTAAGAATTGTAGAAAACCTTCTTCTACTCCGACTTTTTCTCCTTCTGACATAAGGTCATAGTTAATTCCTTGGCATTCTACTACCATAATGTAACGCATTCCCTTTTTTTGTACAATCATATTATCTTCTACCGTATCAAATTCCATGAATTTGAAAATGGATTGTTTGGTATATTCTCTTGCAATTTTTCTTGCATCACTTGTGGTTCCATCGCTTTCTTCTATTTCTTCTTTTTTCTTTTTGCTTTTCATCCAAAAGTACAAAAAGGCTACTGCAAGTGCTACTAGAACGACAACCATAACAATTAATACGATGGTTAAGACTTGTGTAATTTGATCTGAACTATTCATCTTTGGCTTCCTCCTCTATTTCATAGGTATAAATTTTATTATGTGATTTTTTAAATCGAATGGCTCTTACGATAACATCATCAATGTTTTCTCCTCCTACCTTTTTGGTAAAGGCAAATGCCCCAAGGTCTGGTACTTTAAAAGTTCCTACACAATAACCAATGAGTGCAAATATGGCAATCACAATCATTCCAATCATTTTTGCACCACATGCTGCAATAATCAAATAGAAAAGAAAACCAACTGCTGCACAAACCATGGTATAAATCATCGATTTCCCTGTAAATATAAACAAAATTCTTCCTTCATCTTTTACGTTTCTAGGTATATTGTATGGTCCCATGTTCTTCCTCCTTTAAGGCATAATTCTAATCATTATCATTATACCAGAAAACAAAGAAAAATGTAACATTTTCGGAGAAAATATTACATTTTTAATATAATTGTAATATGGGTGAAATAAATTTATTGTATCATCGCCTTTGGCAGTTGCAAAAAATGATTATACATAAAAATAAAAAGCTAAGAATTTTGTTCCTAGCCTTTTTATTTTTAATAACAATCTTTTATTGTAGTATTTATTCGCCACCATTTAATGCCATTGCCATATCATATACAATTCCTGTAATGGTTGACGCTGCAAAAATTAAAACAGCTCCTACTAAATATGGTATCATTGATTTTTTGTAATCTGCTTTTTCTTCAGCACTACCCATCATGTATTTGATACCTAAAATTAAAAGAATAACAACTGCTACTAAAACACCTACTGTTCTTACAACAGTTACAATTTGGTTTCCTAAATCTATAATACCATCTGTTGAACCACTTTTAAGTTCTCCACCTGAGAATGTACCTGGTGTAATTCCTCCTGTACCTGTTCCATCAGCAAATGAGATGACGCTCATTGTAACAATTGCTAATATTATGCATAATGTTATCAATATTTTACTTGTTTTCTTCATACCTTTCCTCCTATTATTTTATATTTCTTTTTGTATTTTTCTCTACTCACGAACATGAGAGAATATTAAAAACTAATTTAAGGACAGTGAATTTCACTGTATCACTATATTATTATAACGACTTTTTTCCATTTTGTCTATACTTATTTTAAAAATAATTTGTTAAATTTATATGACATTTATATTACCAGTTATAAAATCATACAAAATCGCAATGATATTCGGAATGGCAAATACCATAACCGCACCAATTAAATATGGTCCCATTGTCTCTTTATATAATGCTTTTTCTTGTACACTCGCTAACATGAATCTAATTCCTAACGTCATTAGAGTAATAACTGATATAGCAGTTCCTATTACTTGCAGAATTCCAATAACTAAATTTCCTCTTTCAATTAATAACTTATTATTCTCATTTAAATTATCCGCTGGCTGATATTCTCCCGGATTTTCTAATGGATCTGAAAAACTACCTCCTGTAAAACCTGAACTTGGCTTATTAATTATTACGGTACCACCTGTTCCTGGTTCCCTATCGTTTTTCCCATCTTCTACAAT
>CAOJHH010000008.1 GCA_948436025.1 uncultured Clostridium sp.
TTATTATTTTCTGCTCTTCTTTGATTTCTTTTTGTTCTTGTCTTATTATTTTCTGCTCTTCTTTGATTTCTTTTTGTTCTTGTCTTATTATTTTCTGTTCTTCTTTAATTTCTTTTTGTTCTTGTCTTATTATTTTCTGCTCTTCTTTGATTTCTTTTTGTTCTTGTCTTATTATTTTCTGTTCTTCTTTAATTTCTTTTTGTTCTTGTCTTATTATTTTCTGCTCTTCTTTGATTTCTTTTTGTTCTTGTCTTATTATTTTCTGTTCTTCTTTAATTTCTTTTTGTTCTTGTCTTATTATTTTCTGTTCTTCTTTGATTTCTACAATATTCTGTTTCATCGCTTTGTGTTCTTCTCGGTTTTCTTCTTTTATAATATAAATTTCCTCTTTAATGTCTTTTAATCCATCTAAAATTTGGACTAGCATTTTTTCCATATTATCCTTCCTTTCTTCTTTCTTTTTTCCCTTTATTTTTTGGTTCCTAACATAAAAAATACTATCCTCCTTTTAAATGAGTTTCTCCCTTGTGAATAAGTATACTAAATTACAAAAAGAAAATCAATCCTTTTTTGACAAAAAATTTGATTTTCTTTCGACAATTTTCGCTAATTTTTTACTCTATTTTCCGTAATTCTGAATCTCTTCTTTTATCGTTTCCACAAAGGCAGAAACTTTTACAGCTCCAATATCCCCCTCTTTTCTTGAGCGGACCCCTACTGTTTTTTCTTCCATTTCCTTTTGTCCTACCACTAACATATATGGCACCTTTTCTAGCTGTGCTTCACGAATTTTATAACCAATTTTCTCATTTCGGTCATCTAGCTCTACTCGAATTCCTTCTTTTTGCAATTGCTCGCAAACAGATTTTGCATATTCCATATGTGCATCGGTTATTGGTAATATTTTTACTTGCACTGGTGCAAGCCACATTGGAAAAGCACCTTTCGTTTCTTCAATTAAGAACGACAAGAAACGGTCAAACGTACCAAGAATTGCTCTATGAATAACAACTGGTGTATGTTCTTTTCCATCTTCGCCTATATACGAAAGTTCAAACCTTCTTGGCAATAAGAAATCTAACTGACAAGTTGAAATGGTAACATCATGTCCTAAGGCAGTTTTAATTTGTACATCTAATTTTGGTCCATAGAAAGCGGCTTCCCCTTCTGCTTCATAGAAATTAAGGTTTGCTTCTTTTAAAATCTCACGTAATTGTCCTTCTGCAGTATCCCACATTTCATCATCATCAAAATATTTCTCTTTATCACTTTTATCTCTTAACGATAAACGAAACGCATATTCCTTAAATCCAAAATCTTGGTATACCGAAAGGATTAAATCGACCACTCGTTTAAATTCTTCTTTAATTTGATCTGGTCTTACAAATAAATGAGCATCGTTTTGGCACATTTGACGAACTCTTTCTAATCCGCAAACATTTCCACTTGCTTCATATCGAAAATCTGGTGCTAATTCACCAATTCGAATTGGTAAATCACGATAAGAATGCATTTTGTTTTTATAAATTAACATATGATGTGGGCAATTCATAGGACGTAGTACCATTTCTTCATTTTCCATTTTCATGGCTGGAAACATATCTTCTTTATAATGGTCCCAATGTCCACTTGTTTTATATAATTCTACATTGGCAAGAGATGGTGTATATACATGGTTATACCCCATTTGTATTTCCTTATCTTGGATGTATCGTTCCAAAATTCTTCTAACAGTTGCTCCTTTTGGTAAATACATTGGAAGACCCGAACCAACTAAACTATGTGTCATAAACAAGTCTAATTCTTTTCCTAGTTTCCTGTGGTCTCTTTGCTTTGCTTCTTCTAATAATTGCAAATGTTCTTCTAAGCTACTTGCTTTGGGGAAAGAAATCGCATAAATTCTTTGTAACATTTTGTTTTTTTCATTTCCTCTCCAATACGCACTAGAAGAAGTTAAAATTTTGACTGCTTTTATTTTTCCTGTACTCATTACATGAGGTCCTGCACAAAGGTCTGTAAATTCACCTTGTTTGTAAAAGGAAATCTCTTCTCCTTCTGGTAAGTCTTCAATTAATTCTACTTTATAGGCTTCCTTTTGTCCTTTCATAAAACGAATGGCA
The DNA here is from genome assembly GCA_948436025.1 of uncultured Clostridium sp. GTDB lineage: Bacteria > Bacillota > Clostridia > TANB77 > CAG-508 > RGIG8482. The sequence continues at coordinate 2,121 of CAOJHH010000008.1, forward strand.
TCTTCTCTTGGCATAGAAAATTTTTCAATCGGTAAATCTTCTTTGATAATTTTTTTCATTTCTTCTTCAATACGTGCTTTATCTTCATCGGTAAACGGTGTTTCCACATCAAAATCATAGTAAAATCCATCATCAATGGCAGGTCCAATAGCAAGTTTTACCTCTGGAAACAACCTTTTTACTGCTTGTGCCATAATGTGAGATGTCGTATGCCAATATGCTTTCTTACCATTTAAATCACTATCAAAAGTCAAAATATTTACACTTGCATCTTCTTCTATCTTAAACCTTAAATCTTTTATTTCTCCATTTACCTCTGCTACTGTTGCCACTCTTGCTAGTCCTTCACTAATGTTTTTCGCAAGTTCTAATACCGATATTCCAGCTTCTACTTCTTTTTTCGTTCCATCTTTTAAGGTAATCGTAATCATAAAAATTCCTCCTTTTTTCGAACAAAAACACCCCTAGGTATTTTTGCTTTAATACCTAGGGGTGCATATTACACGGTTCCACCCTATTTTTTACTTCATTTTAGATGATAACGGCATCACCGTCTAGTTTTTCTAGAAACAATGAGGTAGTTTTTCAAAATCGTTTTCTTGTCACTGCTTTCAGCCTAAGGCAAATGACTCTCTAAAAGAAACCTTATTTTTACTTTGTCTCATTTTTGTTTTTCTTATCTACATTATTATCATATACTCTTTTTCCTTATTTGTCAATTGGTTTTTTAGGTAATTTTATACCATTTTATAACAAACTAATTTGATTTACTTGTCTTTGTAATACCTTAACTTCTTCTTGCAATTTTGTTACCTCTTCTTGTTTTTCAAAATTGTGCACAAAATATCCTACCACAAATCCTAATATGAACATTCCCACTACTAAAAGCACACTTTTAATCCATTGTTCTTTTTGATACATTTCCTTATCATATATTTTCATTTCCATACTAATTCCTTTCTTTTCTCGCTTTGTTCCACAAAAGCGATTTCTTATTTTCTCTCGTATCCTGGTTTTCCAAGAAGTCTGAACATATTTTTTTTGTATTCTTCTACTCCCGGTTGATTAAATGGATTAACTCCTAATAGTTTACCAGAAATGGCACAGGCTAATTCAAAAAAGTAAATTAAACTTCCAATCGTTTCTTCCTCTAATTTCTCTAAATAAAGGATAATATTTGGTACTCCACCAGTTACATGTGCTTCAATCGTTCCCTCCATTGCTTTTTTATTCACAAAATCTAATGTTTTTCCTGCTACAAAATTCATACCATCTAAATTATCTTCATCTTGCTTTATGGTAATATCCATTTCTGGTTCATCAATTGCAAGAACTGTTTCAAATAAATTACGTCTTCCTTGTTGAATATATTGTCCCATAGAGTGTAAGTCTGTTGTAAAATCGACTCCAACTGGAAAAATTCCTTTCCCCTCTTTTCCTTCGCTTTCTCCATATAATTGTTTCCACCATTCGGTAAAATAATGTAGCTTTGGTTCATAGTTTACTAATATTTCAATATTTTTGTCCTTTTTATATAAAATATTACGAAGTACCGCATATTTATAGCACTCGTTGTACTTTAAGTTTTCTTCTTTGTACTTATCCTCTGCAATTTTAGCTCCTAACATTAGTTTATCAATATCCATTCCCGCTACTGCAATTGGAAGTAGTCCTACTGCCGTTAATACAGAATATCGTCCACCTACATTATCTGGAATAACAAATGTCTCATATCCTTCCTCATTTCCTAATGTTTTTAAGGCTCCTTTTTCTTTATCGGTTGTTACATAAATTCTTTTTCTAGCTTCTTCTATTCCATACTTACTTTCCAAAAACTCACGAAAAACTCGAAAAGCAATGGCTGGTTCTGTTGTTGTTCCCGATTTTGAAATCACATTAATAGAAACATTTTTATTGCTAATCTTGTCAATCACATCGTTTAAATAGTTTGAGCTTAAGTTATTTCCTGCATATACAATTTCTGGGCAATTTTCTTTATGATGACAAAACGAAGAAGTTAAGCTTTCAATTACTGCTCTTGCACCTAAATAAGAACCTCCAATTCCAATGCACAATAATACATCCGAATCTTTTTGTATCTTTTTAGCTGCTTGTTTTATTCTTGAAAACTCTTCTTTATCATAAGAAGTTGGTAAGTGAAGCCAACCTAAAAATTCTTTTTCATCCTTTGCTTTTTCATGTAATTCATCATGAATTCTTTTTACTTCATCTCTATACTCTAATATATCTTCTACTGGAATACTGGTATTCTTATCATCTAATTTAATATATGACATACTTTTCTCTCCTTTACTTTTGTATTATATGTCTATTCTATAATATCTATTTCGCTTATGCAATATTTTTTCTATTTTTTATTCCACAATTTCCAAATCAAAATAAAACTCTACTCCATCCTCTACGTTGGATACCCCGTACTCTTTTTTGTAATTATGCATAATCGCTTTTACAAGCGACAATCCTATTCCTGTGCCTCCGGTCTTCTCTGTTTCTAGACTCGTCTACTTTATAAAAACGATTCCAAATTCTTGCTAGGTTTTCTTCTTTAATGGGTTCTCCTGTGTTAAATACATAAATACGTGCTGTGCCTTGCTCCTGGTTTTGTTCGATTCGTATTTGTATCATTTTCTTTCCACTTTTTTCGGTGGCGTGTTTAATGGCATTAGTAAAATAGTTCGTAACCACTTGCTCTATATAGAAGTCGTCTGCTAATACGACCACTGGTTCTGTTTGTGAGAAGTTAACTTCAATTTGTTTTTCTTCTAGCATTACTTTGGATTTTCTTATCACTTCTCTTATTAGCTCACATATGTCGAATTCTTTGTTGTTAAATTCTCTTTTTCCATATTCTAGTTTCATAAGTTCTAATAATTGTGCCACTAGTTTATCCATTTTGTTGGCTTCGTCTAAAATAACTTCTGCATAGAATTTTCGGTTTTCGTCGTCTGTGTTGACGTTTTCGATAAGTCCTTCGGAATAGCCTTGTATTAAGGCGATTGGTGTTTTTAGTTCGTGAGACACATCAGAAATAAATTGTTTTCTCATTTCGTCTATTTTGGATTTTTCTTCGATATCTTTTTCTAGTTCGATATTGCTATCTCGCAAACGATTGATGGTTTTTTCTAGTTTATCGGACATGGTATTAATGCTTTTTCCAAGTTCGTTAATTTCGTCGTCTGTATCGGTTACACCATATTTATGGCTAAAGTCTAGTTTTGACATTTTATTGGCAATTGCGTTTAGTTCTAGAATTGGAGAGGTAAATCGCCTCGAAATAAAGGATACGACGATTCCTCCAATTAAAATAGTAAATCCTCCAATTAGGTATAAGAAATTATTGGAAATGTTAACACTTTCCCTAATTGATGCAAAGGGCATTCTTATATATAACTGGTAGCCATTGTTTAGTTTAGCACTAAACATCAAAAAGGTGATACCATTGCTTTTGTCTTCAAATTTTCGAATGATGACTTTGTCATTTTTATAAACAATGTTTTTTCTTTGTTGTAGTACGCTTGTATTAATGGCATTTAGTTCTTTGATGCTCGATAAAAAGTCTCGGTTAGTAGAATATACACTAATATTATTTTCACTTTGAATGAGTATGTCGAAATTGTTATTAATGGCTGCTTTTTCTAGTTCTAATTCAATTACTGTGCTATCGGTTTGTTCTTGGATATAATAGTTATTTATCCTTTCATAGATGGAGTTTAGTGTTTTCATTTTGGTGTATAAATAAAAGGATTCTAGTACAAAGTTATTGGTTAGAATTAAGAAGGCAATGATGATAATAACGACAATACAAAGTGTTAAAAATAGTTTTATTCGAATGGATTTAAATTTTTCTTTTATATGCTCCATTTATTTTTTCACCTCAAATTTATATCCTACACCTCTCATAGTTTCAATGTATTTTCCTCGTTTTCCTAGTTTGTGTCTTATTTTTTTGATATGGCTATCAATGGTTCTGGAATCGCCGTAATAGTCGTAGTTCCATACATTGTTTAATATTTTGTCTCTGGATAAGGCAATACCTTGGTTATCCATTAAATATTTTAGTAGCTCATATTCACGAAGACTCATATCAACTTCCTTGCCATCTACTTTTACAGTTCTTCCATCAATATCAATTTCAATGCCACCGTAATCTTTTACTTCGTTTTTACTTCCTCTGGTTCGGTTTAAAATGGCTTCTACTCTAGCAACCAATATCTTAGGGCTAAAGGGTTTTGAAATGTATTCATCAACTCCTAGTTCAAATCCAAATAGTTCGTCTTGTTCCTCTCCTCTAGCAGTTAGCATAATAATGGGCACCTTCGATTCTTGTCTAATTTGCCTTAACACCGACCAACCATCTAACTTTGGCATCATTACATCTAACAAAATAAGCCCAATTTCCTTTTGGTTTTCTTGGTAAACCTCTAAGGCCTTTTCGCCATCTTCTGCTTCTAACACGCAAAACTCTTTTTGCACCAAAAAATCTTTAATTAATTTTCGCATTCTCGATTCATCATCTACTACCAATACGGTTACATTATTCACATTTCTCACTCCCGTTTTATAATAATTATTATATATTATAGCTATTATTTGTGTCTAGTCTGTGAAATTTATAACATAATATTTATGACATAGAAAAACTATCCACGGTGGTAATGGATAGTCTTTGTTAAAATGACATATCTTCACTTATCGTCATAGTATCTACAACTCTGTCAATTTTAGCAGTTATATACAATGGTGTTTCGTCTTCAAGAAAAGCATACAAATAAACCTTTTCATCTCCAACGTGATTGAATTTAACTCTTTTGACCTCTTTGTTGTATCTCTTTTTAATTTCTTCGGATATTTCTCCTATAATCCGCTTTTTCTCTCTTGGAAACAAAATATTTATTTTTATCATCCAATAGCCTCCTAAAAATAGTTTGGAATTTGTTAAAGCAACCACCCTACTCTAACGTGTACAATATAATGATGCAATCCATCATTACTCTATATTATAGCACATATTTATCCTTTTTGCAAAATTCATCTCTTCATCATCCCTCTTATATCATTTCATCTTTTACTCCCTCATTTTTCTTCGATACTTACCCTTTGGTTTCCCACAATTTCTTCAAATTGTGCTTTTATTTCTTCGGTTAGGTAAATTCCTCCGCATGGTTTTTGGTTTTCTTTTTCTTTTACGAAAATGGCGATGTTGTTTTTGTCACCGGAAAAGAATTTGATGGCTCCTCTTAGTTTTTGTTTGGTTTGTTCTTCTAGGTCTGTGATGTCTATGATAAATTGTTTGTTTTTCTTTTCTCCAAATTCGGTGATACGATTTGCTACAATTTTGGTGTCTTCGTCTTCTCTTATGCTTAAACGTCCTTCGATGACGACAATTTTGTCGTTTAATAGAATGTCCGAACAGGTTTGGTAGCAGTTTTCAAATAGGATAATTTCGGCTTGTCCATATAAATCTTCTACGGTTAGGAAAGCCATAATTTTATTCGTTTTGGTGTATTTTTTCTTAACACTACTAATAATTCCAGCAAATTTGACGTTTTTCCCGTCTTTAAATTCTGGCATATTTGCTTGCATTTCTGTGTTTTCCTCTTCTTCATGTAGTTTTCGCATTTGCATGGTATTAATATTAGTTTGTTTTTCGATTTGCTCTCTTAGGTTGTCTAAGGGATGACCCGATATATATAAGCCTAACATTTCTTTTTCCATGGATAATAGTTCACGTTTGGAATATTCTTTTAGGGTTTGATAGCTATATTTGATGTCACTCATCACATTATCTTCTGGTGCTAAATCGAACATCGTCACTTGTCCTTGTAACATTTTTTTAGAAGCACTAGAAATGGTGTCAATAATATTTTCAAAAGATGCCATAAGGGTACTTCTGGTTTGCTCAAATTCATCAAACGCTCCTGCTTTTATTAAACTTTCAATACACTTTTTATTGACTGCCTCTTCTTGCATTCGTTCACAAAAATCGGTAAAACTGGTAAATGGTCCGTTTTGTTCTCTTTCTTTTACAATACTATCTACTGCAGCAATTCCTACGTTTTTAATACTTCCCATACCAAAGCGAATTTTACCATTATCCACCGTAAATTTCGTAAAGCTCTTGTTAATATCTGGTCTTAAAATTTCAATATGTAACCTTTTACATTCATCAATATAGGCTGGTACTTTATCTAGGTTTCCTAAAAAACTATTTAGGGTTGCTGCTAATAATTCCTCTGGATAGTAGGTTTTTAAATATGCCGTTCGGTAAGATACCACAGCATATGCTGCTGCATGTGACTTATTAAACGCATATTTGGCAAATTCCGCCATTTCATCAAAAATCTTATTGGCAGATACTTCATCAATGCCATTTCGAATACAACCCGGAATTTCTACTTCTCCGTTTTCATCTACTTTTCCATAAATGAAATATTCTCTTTCTTTTGCCATAACATCTAGTTTCTTTTTTCCCATGGCACGCCTTACAAGGTCTGCTCGTCCTAGGGAATATCCTGCTAAGTCTCTTACAATTTGCATAACTTGTTCTTGGTATACCATACAACCATAGGTAACGTTTAAAATTGGCTCTAGCGATGGGTGCGTATATACCGCATGTTCTGGGTCTAATTTGTTTTTAATGTATCTTGGGATTTGGTCCATTGGCCCAGGTCGATACAAAGAAACCCCTGCAATAATATCTTCTAGGCTATCTGGTTTTAGTTCTTTCATAAAGTTTGTCATTCCTTGTGACTCAAACTGGAAGATACCACTCGATTCTCCATTTGCCCATAATTTATATACTTTTGGGTCATTCATCTTTTCATCAAATGTAACATCAATTCCTCTATTTTGCTTTACTAAGTTAATGGCGTCTTGAATAACGGTTAAGGTGCGTAGTCCCAAAAAGTCCATTTTTAAAAGACCTAATTCTTCTAGGGTTGTCATGATAAATTGTGTGGTAATAGAACCATCTTTGGTATTTACATACAATGGCACATAGTTTACAACTGGATCTTTGGTAATAACAACCCCACAAGCATGTGTCGATGCCTGTCTTGGCATTCCTTCTAATGCCATGGCAATGTCTAATACTTGTTTGGTTTGGGCATTTGATTCATACAATTCTCGTAATTCTCGGTTTTGTTCTAAAGCTTTTGGAATAGTAATATGCAATTCATTTGGTATCATTTTTGCTAATTTATCAGCATCTTGATAGGGAATGTCTAACACTCTTCCTACATCTCGAATAACCATTCTTGCTGCCATGGTTCCAAAGGTAATAATTTGAGATACATGGTCATGGCCGTATTTATGGCATACATAATCGATGACTTCGTCTCTTCTTTCATAACAAAAATCAACGTCAAAATCCGGCATGCTCACTCTTTCTGGGTTTAAGAAACGTTCAAATAGGAGATTATATTGAATTGGGTCAATATCGGTAATACCTATCGCATAAGCTAAAATAGAGCCTGCTCCAGAACCACGACCCGGTCCTACTGGAATTCCTACGGATTTGGCATAATGAATATAATCCCATACAATTAAGTAATAATCTACATATCCCATTTTATGAATAACACTTAATTCATAATCGGCTCTATCTAAAATCTCTTTTCCTGGATTTTCTCCATAACGAATTTTGATTCCATCATCACATAATTTTTTTAGGTAATCGTAATGGGTTTTATAACCTTCTGGTACCTCATAATTTGGTAAAATGGTATGTCCAAATTCAAATTCGACGTTACACTTTTTGGCAATTTTAACTGTGTTTTCAATTGCTTCTGGAATGTTACTAAAAAAATCTGCCATTTCTTCACTGGTTTTTAAATACAATTCTTCGGTTTCAAAACGCATACGTTCTTCATCTTTCATCTTTTTTCCAGTTTGAATACATAATAATACTTCATGGTTATAGGCATCTTCTTTTCTTGAATAATGGGCATCATTGGTTGCCACCAATGGGATGTCTAGTTCACGAGATAAGGCAATTAATTTTTGGTTTGCTAAGGCTTGTTCCCTAATTCCATTGTTTTGTACTTCTAAGTAATAATCCTCTCCAAATAGATTTTTAAACCACAAGGCGGCCTTTTTTGCCCCTTCCATATCATCTTTTAAAATGGCTTGGTTTACTTCTCCTGCTAAACAAGCACTTAGGCAAATTAATCCCTCATGATGTTTTTCTAAAATTTCTTTATCGATACGTGGTTTATAGTAAAATCCATCGGTAAATCCCATGGAAACTAATTTGGTTAGGTTTTGATAACCTTCATTATTTTTAGCAAGCAAAATCAAATGGTTGTTAAAATCAAGTCCTGCTTCTTTTTGAAATCGACTTCGATTGGCTACATATACCTCACACCCAATAATCGGCTTAATTCCTTCTTTTTTACATGCTTTATAAAAGTCAATTACCCCATACATTACCCCATGGTCTGTAAGAGCAATTGCCTCCATTCCCATTTCTTTGGCACGAATGGGCAAGTCTTTAATACGGTTTGCACCGTCTAATAAGCTGTATTCGCTATGCACATGTAAATGAATAAACTTTGACATTTTGTTTCCTCTTTCTTAATTAACTAATTCCAAAATTTTGTCGTACCGTTTCAGTTGCATCTATAAAAAACCAAATAGCATAAATAAATGCTGCAAAAATAATAATATAGCAAAGGATTAGCATGCCATAAATTGAAAATCCTAATATATAGCTAAGCAATCGAATCAATTCTTTATGAACTCCTTTTAGTCCCTCTTCTAACGTCTGTGTTCTTACTTGCATTAGTACCTCTATTGGAACCTTATAAATTTCCGATAACTTATACATTTGATCTAGATTTGGAAATTCTAAATCATGCTCCCATTTTCTAATATTTTTTAGTCTGACATTGTCCATACCTATTTTTTCTACCAATTCTTCTATGGTATATTCCTTCTTGCAACGTAAGTCATACAAATACGCTCCAAAATCGTTTTCTAATAACTTCTCTTTTACACTTCTCATTCGTTTCTCCCTTTATTTTCAAATTCATTTTATAATACTTTAATACATTCTGGCATGTCCTTTTTCATAACAGTCGGAATATACGTAATCTCAAACTTTGAAACACTATCCCCAAAAGCAATTTCAACCACATCACCAATCTTCACCTCATAACTAGGCTTTACGGTCTTACCATTTACTTTCACTCTTCCTTTATCTGCTACCTCATTGGCAATAGTTCTTCTCTTAATTACTCTAGTAACTTTTAAAAACTTATCTAATCGCAACTCTCTCACCTCTATAATAAAAAATATTTTTCAAATTGATTTGCTACCTTTCTATAAATATCATCATCAAACGAAACAAAATGAGAATCAAATCCTTTTGGGTACTTTCCTTTATATTTCTTCATCATTTCTTCTTTTGCCATCTGGCAAAAATCGGTCCTTATGTCGATACCACTTGCAATAGAATAATAGCATAAATTTTGCCATATTCTAGCTTCTGGATATAATCCTCCAGATTGTATAATTCGATTTTTCAATTTTTCCTTATCATACTCTATGTCTCTAATTTCGACACTAACTTTTTTCTCCTCACAAGTGAGTATAACATACTGTGCCTTAGACGTACTATTATGCATTCCTAAAGTACCTACCTGTACTACCGTTTTATGGTTTCTTGTTTCATATTCCGCAATTTCATGATTATGCCCATATACTAGTACATCTTCTTCTAAATCTTCAAACACCTTGTCCATACGCTTGGTGTGGAAATATAGAAGTTCACTTACTCCATATGGCGAACCATGTACTGCTCTTATTTTTACTCCTTCAAATTCTAATACTAAATTCTCAGGTAGATTTCTAATATACTCCCTATTCTCTTCCCTCATATGGTTATAGTAGCATATCATACCTTGATATTGTATTGTTTTCCACTTTTCATCTTTCTTTGTTTGTTCATATGTCAATAAATACGTTTCCCTATTCCCTTTAATAACATAAGGCGTTAATTGCTTAATAATATCCATTGTTTCATTGGTAAATGGTAAATCTGTAACAATATCTCCAAGTACAATATATTCTTCTACTTCTTGTTGTTTTGCATCTTTTAACACTTCCTCTAATGCTACTATATTAGCATGTATGTCTGATAAAACTGCTACCTTCATTGTTTCACCTCTTGATAATATGGTTATATCATATTTTGCTAAAATAGTAAAGAAATTTGTAAAATCTTTGTTTGTTAATTGTAGCATTATATATTATTTTTTCTTAATTTCTTTTGCATTTTATCTTTCAAATCATCTTTACTATCTTCTAAATACTTGTAGTTTAGTGCATTTTTTGTTGTAATTACTGTTTCTCCTAAATTTTTCTCTATATCGTCTCTTGCAACTTTAGCAGCATGCCCTCCCATATTGGCAACTTTTCTATTTTCTTCTAGTCCATACGGTCTATGCTTTCTTGCAAGCTCTCTTGTCGCTATTTCCCCTAAATCTGTTAATGCAACTTCTATATCTGTCATATTATCTCTTAAAGATTCTTTTCTAATTCCTTTAAGTTCCTTATATTCTGATGCCTTCATTCCAGACCAAGCCTGATATATTTCATTTGTAAGAACTGCGTATTCATAATTTTTTGTTATTCCATTCTCTTTCCATACATCTGTTAACTTACGTCTATCTACAATTCCAGTCATTCTCGCTTTAATCCAATTATCATCATACCCATGACTTCTGTAATAATCCACTGCACGGTTAATCGCTATTTCTGGATTAAATACTTCATCAATTCTTTCTTTTCCCATTTTGGCAAGCCAAAGTTTAAATGGTTCTGCTTTTGGACTTGGTATTGATTCAATTAATCTTAATATTCCGCTTGTATCTAATACATCTGTATTATAAAATTTTCCATCTTTCGCTTTTAATTTCAGTTGTCCGATTTTTTCGGACAACTGACTTCCTTCTTGATTTAACTTTATTTTTAAATCATTCCAATATTTCCTTGCCCTTTCACTATTGGTCAATGCTCCAACAATATCAACTACACTAAAATAATATTCTTCTTTTTCGCTGTCCCACGCACTTCTTATTTCTTTTCCTTCAAAAAGATTCGAAATTGTTTCTAATTTATTATCATCCATCGGTATCACATTCCTTTACTAATTTATTATTACGCACAAATTATACCAAGAATATACATTTTTTTCAATCAAATTTATAGAATATTCATCAATAACTTTTCATCTATCTATTGCTTTTTGTCGGATTTTGTCGAAAAGTTTTTCTTTACTTTTGTCGCATTTTGTAGTTTAATTATATTGTTATATTCGTAAAAATTTGTTTCCTAAGTTTTATTAGGTTCTACTAATTTTTATCATGATGTCTTTTAAAAAAAGACAATTCTTATTGACAATGTGTCAATTTTCTATTATAATCAAGAAAGAAGTGATGTTATGGTATTATTTACTTATACCGATTATCTTAGGTGCCAAAAAGCACTTGAAAAACAGGCTCTTGTGCTTCAGGAAGAATCTACGCCTTATGTTCCTATGCCCTATTGTAGTTTTAAAGTTTATCATAGGCATGATAAACTTTACCGAGATTTACTAAATAACAAAAAAGAATTTGCTTTGTTTTTGCAAGATTTCTTTTGCTACTCTCTGTCTTCTCCTATTGTAAAATACAATCGAAATTTTATTACCAAAGATTATTCTAATACGATTAGTGATGTTATTTTTAAATTACAAGATATGCCTGTTTATTTATTAATCGAACACCAGTCTTCCCCAGACCACTCCCTACCTTACCGAATTTATCGATACTATTCTTCTATTTTAGAAGACAGCCATTCTTCGAAAAAACACTTAACAAAAAAGGATAAAATCCCTCTAGTAACCCCAATTGTATTGTATACTGGTAGTTCTTGTTGGAATTTTTCTTCTAATTTTCAAGACCATCAATTTAAGTACACTTACAACAACAACTTAAAAAATGGAAAGCTTTCTCTTTCCTATAACTTTATTAACATTCATGACTTTTCAAAAGAGGAATTATTGCACATGAAGTCCATGGTTGCTTTTTGTATGGCAATTGACAAATGTAAAAAAATGCCTGAATTAATCCATACTATTCATGCCGTTTATGATGTCTGTTCATTAGAACAAAAGGCATATTTATATCGAATGTTAAAATATTTATTACAACCAATTATTCCAAAAGAGATTTATGAGGATTTATTGGAAAAATTTAATTGTGAGGAGGAACAGACTATGACTGAATTAATTGAAAGAATGCTACAAGACATAGAAAACACAAAACAAACTGCTGAGAAAAAAGGCTTGAAAAAAACTGCTATTAATATGCTAAAACGAAATATGCCTTTGGAGGATATTGCCGATATTACTGGCTTATCGATTGAAGAAATTAAAAAATTAGAAATTGCTTAGAAAACAAATTTAAGAATTTCTAAGCGATCAAAACCGCAAAGAAATTCTTAAACTTCCATCATTATCGACATCTTCTACATCTACATTGACATTGGCAGGAATTATTGTTGTTACTATTTGCTTGTATGCCTCCATTGTTACTAATAAAATTATAGGCATTATCGTACCCATTGTTATATCCTCGGTTATAGCCATTGTTAAAGGCCTCCCCATTATTATTTCGGCAGGTAACTCTACAACTACATCCATTTGTATTTGATAAGTCGACAATTTCGTTTCCATCACTAAGTGCTACTAGATTACCATTAAATGTCGTTTGGTTTCTTCTACAAGAGCATTCATTCTCTCTTCTACAGCAATTACAACTTACGTTACAATTTCGGAAAAACCAACATAGTATTTTTACAATTGAAGCAGTTACGTAGGCTAAAAATGTATAGACAATTGCCGCAATTAGGAATACCGCATCAAAAACAGCAAAAGCTACAATTAAGTATATGGCAAAGAAGATTGCCGAAACGAGTATTGGTGATTTGATTAGTTTTTGTAAAACAACAGCTAATATAATAGTAGCAAGTGGTAGAGCAAAATAGATTAGTAATATATTCATAATCTTCTCTCCTTTATGATTTTTTGCTACTATATCTTATGAATATTTTCTTTTTTGTGTTACTGCTTATACACTAAAATCCTATCTTGTATATTCGCCTTCATTGTATGCAACACCATATTACTTATTTCGTACTTTCGTCTTCGTTATATTCGACACTTACTAAATATAACCCATGTGCTGGCAATGTTTTTCCTGCTTTTGTTCTATCTTTTTGCTTAATGATATTCGGAATATCCGTAGGTGCTATTTTGTGTAACCCTACCTCTACTAATGTACCAGAAATAATACGAACCATATTATATAAAAACCCATTTCCGGTTAATCGAATTTTTATCTTATCATCTTCTTCACATACTTCTGCTTCATAAATGGTTCGTACACTACTTTTACTGCTAGTTCCACTTGCTCTAAATGCTTTAAAATCATGTTCTCCCACAAAATATTTTACCGCTTCTTGCATCAATTTCACATCTAGTTTTTGTGGAATATGATAAGTTAGATTTCGAAAAATAGCACTTCCATATGGTGAGTTATCAATTTGGTATTCGTATGTTTTTTTCTTACACGAAAACCTTGCATGAAACTCTTCTTCTACTTCTTGGGCTTGTTTTATTACGATTGTCTTTTTCAACCTAGAATTCAATGCAATTGCAAATTTCGAAATTGGTAAATTAGAATCCGTTTTAAAATTTGCAACTTGTCCGAAATGCGTGTACTCCTCTATCCGTCCTTCCGTGAGGCAATTAAATCCACGGGTTCTCCTGTAATACTTTTTATGACCTCTTCAATGGTTCCTTGTATATTTAATTTATCTGGTTGCTTTTGCCAACCATTAAAATCACTTCCATCGTATTCAATGGTTAATTTAATATTTCGCATTGCTTCTAGTCCTTCCTTTCCTGAAATTGGTTAACGTCTTCCTACTTATTTATATTTTAATATCTAGCATCATCATAACACATTATACTTCATTTTTTTGATTTTTTCTACCACATTCTTGACAAGATATGATACAATAGAATTGATTTTGTTACAAGGAGGTTTTTTCATGTCAATTAAACTAATTGCAAGTGATTTAGATGGTACTTTAGTTGACCACAATAACTTTATTCCTACTGGCAATTTAGATGCCATTGAAGATATGAATAAAAAACATATCGATTTTGCCATTTGTACTGGAAAAACCTATTCTATTACCAAAGACATTTGTAAAAAATGTAATGCTTCTTATGGTATTTTTGGAAATGGAACTCAAATTATTAATTTAAAAACAGGACAAGAAATTTACAAAAATTTATTATCTGTGGAGGATTTTATTGGTTGTTATGATTTAGCAAAACAATACGGTTTTCATATTCATATTTATAGTGAAACAGAAGTTATTTCTGAAAATTTGCTTTATATGGATCTTCGAAATTATACTTTACACCAAAACCAGCAAAAATCAGACTTAAACTTTCAAGTCGTTCCTAATGTAAAAGATTATGTTGCAAACCATCAAACTTCTATTTTTAAATTGGTGATTTCAAGTACCGAAAATTTATCTCACTTAAAAGACGAAATTTTATCTCGTTTTGACATTAATGTTACATTAATTCAAAAAAAGGGATTATATAAAGACCGCATTATCGATAAAGAATACGAATACTTAGACATTACCCCAAAACATATTGGAAAAGGCTATGCCTTAGAATATCTTAGTCATTTTCTTAATATTGACCGTTCTGATATTATGGCAATTGGAGATAATATTAATGATATTGATATGATAAAAGTTTCTGGTGCAAGTGCTACCTTATCGGATTCTTATGAGGAAGTAAAAAAAGTAGCAGGCTACGTTGCTACCAATACTGTAGAAAATGCTGGCTTTGCAGAAGCCGTATATCGATTTATAGGGACAACTACTTAGGAAGTAGTGCCCCTATTTTATTCTTGTTTATGACAAATCTATCTTTACGCTTTATCCTCTTGGCTTTTTTCTTTTACTTCTATTTCTTCTTTTTTCTCTTTTCCAAATTTGATGCTTTTTAATCGGTCAATTTTGGTAATTCTTTCTTCTCCAAAACGTTTTGTTACAATGTTTTTAATTAATATTTTTTTCATGGTTTCTTCTTTTACATCTGCTATTAGGGTTCCATCTTTGGCAATTGAAATTTTCCCTGTTTCTTCAGAAACTACGATAGCAATGGCATCGGATTCTTTTGATATTCCAATGGCTGCTCTATGCCTTGTTCCTAATTCCTTAGCAATATCAGCATCACTTGCAAGAGGTAACATACATGCTGCTGCCGCAATTTTGTTATTAGAAATAACCACTGCCCCATCATGAAGTGGAGTATTTGGTACAAAGATATTAACCAATAGCTGTGGAGATACTTCTGAATCGATACTAATTCCAGTAGCAATGATGTCTTTTATTTGAATATCTCTTTCAATTACTAATAATGCTCCTGTTCTTGCTTTTGAAAGTTCCATTGCTGCTATAATAATTTTATAAATATCTTCTTTTGTTCTTGTTTCTAAATCTTTATCAATTCCAAAAAATCTAGTAAATTTATTGGTTCCTAATTGCTCTAATGCGCGTCTTAATTCCGGTTGGAAAATAACAATTAATGCAAATACTCCCCAAGTCATAACAATACTTAATAGAAAATTTAGAATTCTTAATTGTAAAAAATAACTCACTAAATTAATAATAATCAAAAAAGAAATTCCTTTTAATAATTGCCATGCTCTTGAATTTTTTGCAAATTTAATAATGGTTACTGCTAAAAAAATTACAATCGTAATATCCACCGCTAGTACCAATAAGCTTATTGGGTTTTTAGAAAATGCCTCCAAGTATCCTACAATAATATCATTATAAAATTGTTGCATATTGGTTCCAAAACCATCTATCATAACCATTCCTTCTTTCCTATCTACTTACTAAATAAAATATAACGGTTCCACAAGTTGCTAATACCATTAATCCTGCCAAAACTGCTGCCATAACTTTTACAAATAATTGACCTTTATTCTTTTTCTTATTTTCGCTCATATTTTCCTCCTTTTTTATATCACAATATTCTAGTTTTTCACCACCATGTTTAAACTTTTTCTTAACATTTATGTACATGTTATATCACACTTCATTTCATTTTTCAAGTATATTTTTTTAGCAAATTATCACGTTTTTGGTCGATTTTTCATAGTATATGGTATAAGCCTAAAGGGCTAATCATAAACAAAGGAAGGTAGATTTTTATGGATTTTGAAAAACCATGTTGTCCAGTTGTTGAAGTAGATGGAAACATCGCTTGTGGTAAACAATTTGACTTAGATATCACATTACCATGTGATAATAGAAATGTTATTTATGGTGTAATTCGTGACTGTTACAAAGAGCCAGTATGTGACGCTGTTGTAAAATTAGTGGAAATTGTATGTGAATGTGGTAAAGAAGAAAGACGTCCTGTTTCTCATACGTTTACAGATGAAGAAGGCGAATTCGTATTTGGACCACTTTGCCCAGACAAGAAATATGAAATAAACTTCTGGGTAGATCAAGTAAAACACGTAAAAATGTGTGCAAGAGCTACTCGTGAAGGAAAATGCTTAAAGGGTGTAAAAATGGATAAGTGTGATTGCTATCTTGGTGGCAAACCAGAACACAAACCAGATTGTAAACCAGATTGTAAATGTGACAGAGATTGTGATTGTAAATAATCCAAGTGCTATGACAAAGAGGGAAAACAATATACCGTTTTCCCTTTTGTCTTTGCTCATTTTTCATTCTCTTCATTCATATGAATTTCTAAGAGTTCCTCATTCTCACCAAACTTAAAATCATATATGTCCATATCGGTTCCTTGCGAATAACCAAACAGACTGCTTAGATTCTCCTTTCGGTGATTTCTAAGATAAAATGAGTTGTGTATGATGCCTTTTACCATTTGATGCCTCCTTTTTTATGCATTCACTATTATGTGATGTATGTATTATATCATAATTATCTCTTATGGTCAGTAAAATTTGCTAAAAATGGGAATCGGTTAAATGATTCCCATTTTTTTAATAAATTGTTTTCCTTTTTTCATCATTTTATTTTTCTTCATGCTGTTTTTTTCATTGTATAACATAACAACTCCTGCTGATAGCAAAGTTCCCATAACCATACCTTTTACAAATTTCATATTATCTTCCTCCTTTATACTTTTTTCTTGATATTGTTATTATGTCTTTTTTTCTCATATCTATACTTTTTTGTTATGGAATATATTTCCCATATTGCAATTAGCCCTAAAAAAACGCCAAATCCCTTTTTTAAATAAGTAACATTTAACTTGGTTGCAATCATCGCTCCTAGAATAGCTCCTCCTATTCCGGAAATAGCAATGGGAATTCCGTATTTTAAAATCGATGTATTTTTGTTTGATATTCGTTATAATAGCAACAATCGAAGTGGGAATAAAAAATACTAAATTGGTAGCTTGTGCAATGTGTTGTTCAACTCCCATAAACATCGAAAGGCATAAGATTAAAATGGTTCCTCCTCCCATGCCCATACCACTTACAAAACCTGACACAATTCCTACTAGTACTTCTTCCATCATTTCCTCCTTTTTTTAAGTAACAATCATTCTAATAGATACATAGATAAGAAAAATAGTAAAGGATATTTTCAAGTATCTTTCTGGTATCTTTTTTAAATAGTTTGACCCTAAAAATCCTCCTATCATGCCACCAATTGCACATAAAATTCCTATTTTCCAATCAATATAATCATTTTGATAATAAAAAATGCCACTTGTAATTACCATAGGTAAAATAACAAAAAGAGATGTGGCTCTTGCTTTTCCCTCTTCTAACCCAAGCATATATACAAGTGCTGGTACTACAATCATGCCACCACCTGTCGCAAATAAACCACTTACAACGCCTGCTATAAAACCAATTATTATTTTTTTTATCATTCTTTACATCCTTTTATCATATTCTATTTTATTATGCCTATTTCTTCCTTTTTTATACTTTTTCAAAGTAGTTACTTTTATCTTACTTTTAATTACCTTAATCGTGATTTTGTTTCCATTTTATGCCATTTTTCGTCATAAAGTGATAAAATACGTTTATACTATTTATTAATGTTGGGAAAGGAATTTGAATTATGATAAAAGTAAAACTTTCAGATTTATTAGGAAAACATAAGATGACACAAAAAGCTTTAGCAGATCTTGCTAATATTCGTCCTGCTACTGTTTCTCAAATGTATTACGAAGAAACCAAGAGAATTGATGTAAGGCATTTAAGTAATATTTGTAAAGTTTTCAACTGTGAAATTTCTGATTTACTCGAATATATACCAGATGAAGAAGAGTAAAGAGTGCAAGACATGCACTCTTTACTCTTCTTTAAACCGTATCATCTTTTATATAATATTTAGTTCCTAACATTTTATCTGGTAAGTATTGCTGTTCGACAACATGCCCTGGATAATCGTGTGGATATTTGTAGCCATCTCCATAACCAAACTGTTCCATCCCTTCGGCTGGTGCATTTCGAATATGCATTGGAATTTCTCCTGTATCTTTGTTTGCAACATCTTCTAACGCTTTGTTTATGGCAAGATAGCTTGCATTTGATTTTTTAGAAGTTGCTAAATATACTGCTGCTTCACTCAAAATAATTCTTGCTTCTGGCATACCTACCATCGTAACTGCTTGCATAGCTGATGTAGCAAGTACCAGAGCATTAGGATTTGCCATTCCTACATCTTCTGCTGCCAAAATTACCATTCTTCTTGCTAAAAATACAGGATCTTCTCCTCCATTTAATGCTCTTGCTAAATAAAAAACTGCTGCATCTGGATCGCTTCCTCTCATAGACTTAATAAATGCACTTATATTATCATAATGACTATCTCCATTTTTATCAAAAATGGCTTTTCTTTTTCGAATACAGTCTTTTGCAATTTCATTGGTAATATGAACAAATCCATCAGAATCCACTTTTGTGGTTAGCACTGCTACTTCTAATCCATTTAGCGCTGTTCTTACATCTCCACTTGATACTTCCGCAATTTTTTGTAAGGTTTCATCTTCTACTTTTACCTGAAAACTTTTTAACCCATCTTCCCTTTCTAGTGACATTTTTAATACTTTAAAAATATCATCTGTGGTTAGTGGTTCTAACTTAAATATCATCGACCTTGAAATAAGAGCCTTGTTTACTTCAAAATATGGGTTTTCTGTGGTTGCTCCAATTAAGATTACTGTCCCATCTTCTACAAAAGGAAGAAGCGCATCTTGTTGTAGTTTATTAAAACGGTGAATTTCATCAATAAACAAAATACATTTTCCACTTGGGTTTAGAAATACATTTTTTGCTTCTTCTACCGCTTTTTTAATTTCGCTAACCCCTGAGGTAACAGCATTAATTTTGGCAAATTTGTATTTCGTAGTTTCACTAATTACTCGTGCAAGCGACGTTTTTCCGGCATCCCGGTGGACCCCATAAAATAATGCTAGATAAACGGTCTGCCTGAATGGTTCGATATAAAATTTTATCTTTTCCTAATATATGTGCTTGTCCTACATATTCGTCTAAGTTTTTGGGCCTCATACGATAGGCTAGTGGCTGTGATAAATCCATCGTTCCTCTCATTCCTTTCTAAAAGTCTCCCATTAGAATAAACACTTTCTATATTCTAAAAATTATTAAAGCTTTCCGTATTCATCTTCTATTTTGCTAAATTTGCTAAGCCTTTTCTTATCATATCCTCTAAGGATAAGCTCCCCGTATCTAATTTTTCAAATACTTTTTCGATTTCTTTTCGGTTATAACCTAATACTTGTAAAGCAGAAATTGCTTCTTGTAATTTGTTATCCTCTACCATGGCTTCCTTCATTTGTACAGAAGGTTCTTGTTCTTTTGCTTCCATGGTTTTTATTTTATCTTTTAATTCTAGTATAATTCTTGCTGCCGACTTTGCTCCAATTCCCGGAATTTTTACTAATTTGGACGTATCACTTGTGATAACCGCAAGTGCAAAACTAGATGGTGTAATATTCGATAACATGGTAATTGCTGATTTCGCTCCTATTCCACTAACTCCCAATAATAGTTCAAACATTTTTAATTCTTCATTGGATAAAAAACCATAAATACTAATATCATCTTCACGTACACGATAATGGGTATGTACTTTTACCACCTCTCCTATGTTTCCTATGTTTTCAATGGAGGTTTCACTCATAAATACTTTGTAGCCTAATCCTCCGAACATCAATCACAACATAGTTATCAAACTTCATTTCTAAACTTCCTTTAATATATGCAAGCATTTTTCTCCTCCTAATTTCCAAACAAATTTTCTTTCGTTATTGTATAATAAGTTATTCATTTTTGCAAGTAGTCTTGCAAAATTTCTATATTTTTTTGCTAATCGTTCCGACTATGACTTGTATCGTCTGCTTTGATATCGAAAAACTATTTATTTTTCAAATTGTGCATTTCTGTGGTATAATAGAATCAATTTGAGAAATCATATTAGAGGAGATTTGGAAGTCATGAAAAATTATTATGAAATATTAGAAGTTGATATTCATGCTTCTTCTGAGGTAATTGATAAAGCATTTAAGGTACTTGCTAAGAAATACCATCCAGATACCCAAGAAGATAGTAAAAAGGAATGGGCAGAAGAGCAGTTTAAAATGTTAAATGAAGCCTATGAAGTGTTATCGGATGAAACAAAACGAGAAGAATATACAAAGGAATTAGAATTTGATAGGGATAATAGGTTAAATGCTTTAATGCTAAAAAATACCGATTTAGAGCTTCAAATTGAGGATTTAAAGGCTGAATTAGAAGCTGTTAGAAATTCTACTAGTACCTATCAAACACCACCTACAACTTATACCGAAGCTACCTATGCCCCGCCAAAACAACCTATGTATGAACCGGAAATTCCATCGTATTCGTATAGGAAAACTTACACTGAACAACCTGTTTATTATGAAACGGATTATCATCCTATAAAAAGTAAGTTAAAAAGTTTCATTGCTCTTTTAGGAACCATTTTTGTTTTAATATTAACTTTTTTTCTACTTTGGAAAATTCCGTATACACATGACTTACTTGTTAAGTTTTACGAGGAAAATTCGGTTATTCAATCCATTGTAAATTTATTCTATCAGTAAAACTTTATATATGTGTTTCTGGTTAATTTATACCTCTAAATGCTATATTCTATCCTAAGAAAGGATGGATGAATATGGCATTAGATTATAAGTTAATCGGTTCAAGATTAAAACAAGCCAGACAAAAGAAAAAATTAACCCAAGAAAATTTAGCAGAAATGTTGGATGTTTCCATTGCATTTTTAAGTCGTGTAGAATGTGGAAGTCTAGATATTAGTTTAAAGAGATTATCTCAAATATGTGAGATATTAGGCGTAACCGAAGGTGCAATTTAAATGGCACTTCTACTACCTCTCATAACTACTTAAATGAGGACTTTGTTTCTTTACTTAAAAATTGTCCGCCAGAAAAAGTAAAGCTAATTTATAAGCTTGCCAAATCTGTTGTAGAAGAATAGAAATTTAATTTCGTGTAAGCAAAAAGTAATTTCTAAAAAAGCTCCGTTCTCCAAGGCGTTTTAGTTACAGCAAATTTATAGTATTGATACACACTATAATCTGTTACAGAAATGACTTGGTAGGTCGAACTCACTTTTTTAGAAATTACTTTTTGCTTTTTATATGCCTACATTTTATATCTTTATAATCTTCTCCCAAGGTAAATCGTCTTTTCCAAAATGTCCGTAGTTTGTTGTTTTCGTGTAGATTGGGTTTCGTAAACCTAAATATTCAATAATGCCTCTTGGGGTTAATTCAAAACGGTTGTAGATTAGTTTTACGATTTGGTCTTCTGGAATGGTAGAAGTTCCAAAGGTGTCTACATAGATTGATACTGGCTTTGCTACTCCTATGGCATAGGAGAACTGAATTTCACATTTAGAAGCATAACCATTTGCGACGATATTTTTGGCGATAAATCTTGCCATGTAGGCAGCAGAGCGGTCTACTTTTGTTGGGTCTTTTCCTGAAAAAGCTCCTCCTCCATGTCTACTATATCCTCCATAGGTATCTACAATAATTTTTCTTCCGGTTAAGCCACTATCTCCTAATGGTCCTCCTATAACAAATCTTCCTGTTGGATTGATATAATATTTTGTTTGTTCATCTAGTAACTCTTTTGGAATCACTTTTTTGATAACATATTCTATCATATCTTTTCTTAAGGTTTCTAGTTCAACATCTTGTGTATGTTGGGTCGATACCACTACAGTATCCACTCGTACTGGCTTGTCCCCTTTATATTCTATTGTTACTTGTGTTTTTCCATCTGGACGTAAATATGGCACAATCTTTCTTTTTCTTACTTCTGTTAATCGCTTTGATAGTTTATGTGCTAAATCAATAGGAAGTGGCATATATGCTTTGGTCTCACTACAGGCAAAACCAAACATAATCCCTTGGTCTCCTGCTCCTTCAGAGGTAACATTAGAACCTTGTTTTTCCTCAAAAGAAGTATCTACTCCCATAGCAATATCTGGCGACTGTTTGCTCATATTGATGTGTATCTTACAAGTTTGATAATCCATATCGAAGTCTTGATTATCATATCCAATCTCTTTTATGGCATTTCTTGCAATTTCTTCTATATTAATATTGGCTTTTGAAGTGATTTCTCCTGTAATAACAACTTCTCCTTTACCTGCTACGGTTTCACAGGCTACTCTAGAATATGGATCTTTGGCTAAACAGGCATCTAATACACTATCTGATATATAATCACATAATTTGTCTGGATGTCCTTCGGTTACACTTTCACTGGTAAATAATTTTCTCATTTCTTGCTTCCCTCATTTCTTGGTTTGTTAGAATATTTTTTCATTTGGGTTGCATGATATGCAACCCCTACTGGCACATTTTCACGTAACAAAAAACCTTTGCACGGGCAAAGGTTTTTTGTTATATTTCATTTTTTTACAAACAAAATCATCATTCAAAGCCTTCCCCGCCTTGTCGGTATTAGCACCTTACTAAACCTAAGGTTGCTGTGGAGTCTTTGAGCCGAATCTCTCGTCCACTCTGGATAATTATTTCATTTTTAAATTAATTCTAAGATGGCCATTGGAGCATTATCTCCTTTACGTGGGCCAATTTTAACAATTCTTGTATATCCACCAACATTATTTGTGTATTTTGATGCAATTTCCCCAAATAATTTCCCTGGTAAATCTACATTTTTTCCATCTTCATCTTTTACTTTGTTTACCATTTTCATGATTTTCTTTCTTGCATTTAAACGAGATGGCATATCTTTTTGTCTTGAAACTGTTTTTTCTTCTTTTACTACTTTTAAATATTCTTTTCCATTCTTGCTTGTTACCTTTTCGGTTTCTTTATTTCCTTTTGCATCTAATTTTGCTGTAATTACTTTTGCATCTACCGTTTCAAAATTATCTTTTTCTTTGATTGCAAGTGCTACTAAACTATCCACAATTGCTTTTACTTCTTTTGCTCTAGTCTCAGTAGTTACAATTTTTCCATGAAGGATAACATCTGTGGTTAAAACACGAAGCATTGCTAATCTTTGATCGGTTGGTTTTCCCAATTTTCTATTTCTTGCCACTTTCTTTTTTCACCTCTTTATAAAATCTTTTTTTCTATTCTTCTTCTTTGGCAAAATCTAACCCTAAAGAACGTAATTTATGAGTCACTTCATCTAGTGATTTTTTACCTAGATTTCTTACTTTCATCATATCTTCTTCGGTTTTATTTGCTAAATCTTCTACGGTTGAAATACCAGCTCTTTTTAAACAGTTAAAAGAACGAACTGATAATTCTAAATCTTCAATTGACATTTCTAACACTTTTTCTTTTTTCGATTCTTCTTTTTCAACCATTACTTGTGTATTTTTGGTTGCTTCGGAAAGGTCTATAAATAATTCTAAGTGTCCTGTCATCACTTTTGCTGCTAAACTTAATGCTTCATCTGCTTTTAAACTTCCATCTGTCCAAACTTCGATAATCAATTTATCAAAATCTACCATTTGTCCTACCCTTGTATTTTCTACCGAGTAGTTTACTTTTTTTACTGGTGTAAAAATCGAATCAATTGGTAATACTGCGATATCTTGGTTTGTTTTTTTGTTTTTGGCAGCTCCATTGTATCCTCTTCCTCTTTCTACTGTCATTTCCATTTTTAAGCTTCCACCTTCGGAAACAGTTGCAATATGTAAATCTGGATTTAAGACTTCTACTGAACTATCAGTAATAATATCTGCAGCAGTTACTTCGCCTTCTCCTTTAAAATCAATTCGAATCATTTTTTCGTCATTATCAAATGTTTTTAATCTTACATTTTTCAAATTTAAAATGATTTCTGGTACATCTTCTACCACATTTGGTATGGTTGAAAATTCATGTACAACGCCTTCTATTTTTACACTAGTAATTGCACTTCCTGGAAGTGATGAAAGTAGGATTCTTCTTAATGAGTTTCCTATTGTTACACCATATCCTCGTTCTAATGGTTCACAAACAAATTTTGCATAATTGCTATCCTCATTTATTTCTAAACATTCAATATTTGGCTTTTCAAATTCTATCATTTTTACCTCCCAATTACTTTAGGAACTTTGTCTAGTTCCTCACTTACTTCTATTTCGAGTATAACTCTACGATTAAGTGTTCTTGTACTGGTAAGTCGATATCTTCTCTTGCTGCAAGTCTTAATACTTTTCCACCTAATTTTTTGGCGTCTTTTTCTAGCCATCCAGGTATTGGTCTTGCAGAATTTGCCTCAGCATTTACTTTGATAATTCCTTTATCTTTCTTTGATTCTCTTACAGCTACTTCATCTCCTGCTTTTACTAAGTATGAAGCAATGTCAACTTTTTTACCATTTACTTCAAATAATCCATGGTTTACAAGTTGTCTTGCTTGTGCTCTTGAAGTTCCAAATCCTAAACGATAAACTATATTATCTAATCTACTTTCTAATATTTGAAGTAAGTTTTCACCAGTAATTCCTTTTTTATTAGAAGCCATTTCGAAATATTTTCTAAATTGTTTTTCTCCTACTCCATAAAATGATTTTGTTTTTTGTTTTTCTCTTAATTGTGTTCCATATTCAGAAAGCTTTGCTTTCTTTTGACCATGTTGTCCTGGTCCATAATTTCTTCTAGAAACAGAACATTTATCTGAATAACATCTATCACCTTTTAAGAAAAGTTTTTGACCTTCTCTACGGCAAACACGACATTGTTCATCTTTATATCTTGCCATTTTCTTTCTCCTTTCATAATTACTATTCACACTTCACTATTCACTCGTGTAAAGCACAATCTATACTCTTCTTCTTTTTGGTGGTCTACATCCATTATGTGGAATTGGTGTTACATCTTTAATTGCACTAATTTCTAGACCTGCTGTTTGAAGAGAACGAATTGCTGCTTCACGACCAGAACCTGGTCCTTTTACAAATACTTCTACTGTTTTTAATCCGTGTTCCATGGCAGCTTTTGCAGCTGTCTCAGCAGCTTCTCCAGCGGCAAATGGGGTTGATTTTTTAGAACCTTTAAATCCTAATTCTCCAGCACTTGCCCAAGAAATTACATTTCCTTGTGTATCGGTAACACTAACAATTGTATTGTTAAAACTTGAATGAATATGTGCAGCAC
The DNA here is from genome assembly GCA_948436025.1 of uncultured Clostridium sp. Classification (GTDB taxonomy): domain Bacteria; phylum Bacillota; class Clostridia; order TANB77; family CAG-508; genus RGIG8482. The sequence goes on from CAOJHH010000008.1 coordinate 27,923, forward strand.
CTTTTTCAATATTTTTTCTATTTCTTCTAGGTGTTTTCTTTGCTACAGTTTTCTTATTAGCCATTTGGTTCTATACCTCCTTATTTTTTACTTTTACTTACTAATTTTCTTGGACCTTTTCTTGTACGGGCATTGGTTTTTGTTCTTTGTCCTCTTACAGGTAGTCCTCTTCTATGACGAATTCCACGGTAACATCCGATTTCAGTAAGTCTTTTAATATTTAAAGCTACTTCTCTTCTTAAGTCACCTTCTACTTTGTACCCTTCGTCCATAACTTTTCTAATACTGTTTACTTGTTCGTCTGTTAAATCTTTTACTCTTGTGTCTGGATTTACCTTTGCTTTTTCTAGAATTTTTCTTGAACTTGATACTCCTATACCATAAATATAAGTAAGTCCAATTTCCACTCTTTTTTCTCTAGGTAAATCGATTCCTGCTATACGAGCCATAAATTTTAGCACCTCCAAATTTATTTGTTTTCTTCTTTGTTACTATGTTTGTCTTATATTTTAAATGAAATGTACTTAAAATACTTTTGTATTTTAAGTAGTGTTTTAAAATAGTTCGACAAGAAATGTATATAAACACAAAACTATTTTTTTCAGCCGCTCATAAATAGTCTTGTGTTAATATCGAATTGTCCTTCATTTTAATTAACCTTGTCTTTGTTTGTGTTTTGGATTTTCACAAATCACTCTAATTTTTCCTTTTCTTTTGATGACTTTGCATTTTTCGCAAATTGGTTTTACTGATGGTCTAACCTTCACTTCATCCACCTCCTGTAATTTCAAATCTTTGGGTTAATGTATGCTTAAAATAGAAAAAATCTATTTTGCTCTCCATGTAATCCTTCCTCTTGATAAATCATATGGAGACAATTCTACTTTTACTTTGTCTCCTGGTAGGATTTTAATGTAGTTCATTCTCAGTTTACCAGAAATATGGGCTAATATTTGATGTCCATTTTCTAATTCTACTTTGAAATTAGTATTTGGTAATGTTTCTACAACAGTTCCCTCTACTTCAATTACATCCTCTTTTGCCAAGGCTTTTCACTCCTTAAACTTGTCATTTTTAAGTCTTTTTACACAATTAGCTTATATAGTATATAACAATTTTAAATGATTGTCAATATTTCTGGCTCTTTTTCTGTAATTAAAATTGTATTTTCATAATGTGCAGCTAAACTTCCGTCTTCCGTAATAATTGTCCAACCATCGTTTAGCTCTAAAATGCCTGGTTTTCCTTGTATTACCATTGGTTCAATGGCAAGTGTCATACCAGCTTCTAATTTAATGCCCTTTCCTGCTTTTCCGTAATTAGGAATGCCTGGGTCTTCATGCATACTTTTTCCAATGCCATGTCCTTGAAATTCTTTTACTACACTATATCCATTTTTTTCAATGAATGCTCCAATTGCGTGGCATACATCTCCTAAACGGTTTCCAGATTTTGCATATTGTATTCCTTCAAAAAAGGCTTGTTTTGTTGTTTCTACTAAACGTTTTGCCTCATTTGATACCTGTCCTACTAAATACGTTCTTGCGGCATCTCCATGAAATCCATTTTTTCCTACTACCAAGTCGACACTCACAATATCTCCATCTTTTATAATAACTTTACTAGATGGAATGCCATGAATCACTTCATCATTAATAGAAACACAAATAGACCCGAGGAAAATCAGGTACCCCTTTTTGATAACTTGGGTACCCTTTTTCGGCTGGAATTCCTCCATTTTGTCTTATTACTTTTTCTGCAATTTTATCGAGTTCTAAGGTTGTCATTCCTGGTTTTATTACTTTTTCGATTTCTTTATGGACTAATGCTGTTACACGGCAGGCTTCTCGCATTTGTTCAATTTCTCTTTTCGATTTAATATCAACCAATTTTCCTACCCCTTTATTTCCTTTACAATATCATTTGCAACATCATCACCTAAACGATTAATGCGTGTACTTACTTCTTCGGTTCTTAATACTCCTTTTTTCTCGTAATATTCTACAAGTGGACTGGTTTGTTCATCATAAATAGCAAGTCTTCTACGGATTGCTTCTTCACTAGTATCATCTTCTCTTTGTACTAATTCTGCACCACATTTATCGCAAATTCCTTCTACTTTTGGTGGATGCATAACAAGATTGTATGTTGCTTTACAAGCTTGGTTTGAGCACACACGTCTTGTTAAAATACGTTCAATAATTTCATCTCTTGGTGTAGTTAAATTAATAACCATATCAATTTTGTTTCCTTTTTTAGCTAACATTTCATCTAACTTTTCAGCTTGTGCAATGGTTCTTGGAAAACCATCTAAAATAACACCACTTTTAGCATCATCCTCTTCTAAACGGTTTGCAACCATTGGAACCGTAATATCATCTGGAACCAATTGTCCATTTTTTATATACTTATTTGCTTCTATACCAAGTTCTGTTTCTTCCTTAATATGTTTCCTGAAAATATCCCCTGTTGATACTTGAGGAATTCCTAACTTCTCACTTAAAATTCCAGCAACGGTTCCTTTTCCAGTACCTTGAGCACCTAACATAATCATATTCATAATTTTCAATCTCCTTATTCTTAATTTGACTTTTTTCATAAAAGCCATATATACTATACCGCTTTTTCCAAAATTTTTCAACTATTTTTGAGGAAGATTTTGTAATTTTTATGCTATTCTTCCTCTATCAATTCATGTTTTGAACCTCTACCTTTTTCTAAATCAGCAACTGCTTTTTCTAATCTTTTTATATTAGCAGGACTGTAAAAAGGTTCTGCTATATCTTTTGTATTATTCATCATATTTCTTTGTTTACTCATATTTCCTATATCCTTTCTAATAATATATATTCATTTCTAATTAAGTAATCCTCTAATATTATACCATATCATTATTAATTTTCAAGCGAGTACAAATAGAAGTCAGGGTGATTTCACAAAATATGACAAAAATGTAATATTTACAATTTAAGAAATAAGTGTTAAACAAATTTTATTGCAAAAGTCTCACAAAGGCTTGCAAGAAAGCCCCTTTAACAAGGGGGCTGTCCACGAAGTGGACTGGGGGTTCTTACACTTGTTTTCTATTTTATATGTATTCAATATATCTGTTCGTATTCTATCATATTCTTTTCCTTCTTCTGTATATTGTTGGCTTCCATCTATTTCTATTCCGATTTTCTTTTCAGGACAATAAAAGTCTAATATGTAATTATCTATTGGCTTTTGTCTTATAAATCTTATGGGATATTTTGAAAGGTATTGATACCAAAGTTTATTTTCTTCTGGGGTCGATTGATTTCTTAATTTTCTGGATTTTCCGAATTGAATTTTTATTATATGGTATATATATTGAGTTCTCCTTTCTTAAGAACCCCCAGTCCACTTCGTGGACAGCCCCCTTGTTAAAGGGGCTTTCTTGCAAGCCTTTGTGAGACTTTTGCAATAAAATTTGTTTAACACATATTTCTTAAATTGTAAATATTACATTTTTGTTATATTTCGTGAAATCACCTTGAATAGAAGTCACTTTATTAGACTTTATTTTCAGTTGTACCATATTTTCATACAACTGCTTCGTTGTTATCAAGAAAAATATCTATTAAAAATACTTTCTTTTATCAGTCATTGCTTATTTTATATGAATATGTTATAATTTTACTGTTACATGTATACACAGCAAAATTTGTAAAGGAGTATTCTTATGCAAAATCTAAGTAAAAAAGGTAACAATGTGGAACGGTGGGAACAGAAACAATTAAAACGTGCTCATGCGTGTTATGCGCGTCGATATCCTTCTAAGTGTTCGAATCCGTCACTCTGTCCTCATCGTCATTTCTGTGGTTTCTTTTATAAGCTTCGACGGCGTCGGACTATATAAACGATACCATGTACCAAAATAAAAAAGCCTTTGCTTTGGCATTGGCTTTTTTATTGTTTATTTTACAAATCATTTAATTTAAAAATCCTTTATAATGTCTCATCATCAACAATGATTCTAGTTGTTGTACAGTTTCTAGTGCTACACCTACTACGATTAGGATGGATGTTCCTCCAAATGCGATGTTTAATCCTGTGAAACGGATTAGCATTGGTAATATTGCTATTAAGCTTAGGAAAAATCCTCCAAACCATGTTATTTTGGAAATAACGCTAGTTAAATATTCGGTAGTTGGTCTTCCTGCACGAATTCCTGGGATAAATCCACCATTTTTCTTAATATTGTTTGCTACTTCCGCTGGATTGAAAGTGGCATAGGTATAGAAAAAGGTAAATCCTACTATTAATAGTAAATATACAAGTGCATTTGCTATGGTATATCCTACTGGCACATTCGAGGTTGATGTGGCAATAGAGAATTTATATACTCCTGCCCAAAATCCCGTTTGTGTCGCAATGTCTTTTATAAACATTTGTAAAATCATTGCTGGAAATGTCATAAAACTACTTGCAAAAATAACTGGCATAACACCTGCCATAGCAAGTTTTAATGGAATATGGGTGTTTTGTGCCCCTACCATTTTTCTTCCTACTACTTTTTTAGCATATTGTACTGGTATCCTTCTTTCTGCTGTTTGTACAAATACAACACCAGCTACTAAAATAATCGCTCCTATAATAATACCTAGTGATACTAATAATCCGGTAGTACTAAAAGTACCTGTTCCCAATATTAATCCCCATATGGTTGTTACAGCACTTGGCAAACCAGAAACAATACCAATAAAGATAATAATCGAAATTCCATTTCCAATTCCCTTGTTGGTAATTTGTTCTCCAAGCCACATTAAAAGTGCTGTACCTGCTACAAGTGAAAGAACAACAATAAATCCTGTTAAAAATCCTGGGTTAATGAATATTCCAGAAGATTGATATGAAAGATATATTCCTAATCCTTCTACAATCGCAAGAACGATTGTTAAGTATTTGGTATATCGGTTCATTTTTTGTCTTCCTTCTTCTCCACCTTCTTTTGCTAAACGTTCTAATGCTGGTATTACCATTGCCAATAATTGAATAACAATAGAAGCCGTAATGTATGGGCTAATGGTCATCGCAAAAATAGAAAATCTTGAAAATGCTCCTCCGGAAATAATATTAATTAATCCACCAATTCCTTCGGTTGACCCCATTGCTTCGCTTAGTGCAAAGGTATCAACACCTGGAACGGTAATAAAACATCCTAGTCTAAAAACAATAATTAATACTAATGTATATAATAAACGTTTTCTAACTTCTTCTGTTTTTAAGGCATTCTTGATTGTTTTAAACAATTAAATCACCTCTGTCTTTCCACCAACAGCTTCAATTTTTTCTTTTGCTGCTTTTGTAAATCTCTTTGCTTTTACTGTTAATTTTTTCTCTAAATTACCAGTAGCAAGAACAACAATACCATCATTTGCTTTTGAAATAATTCCTTCTTCTATTAGGCTTTCAGCAGTTACTTCTTCTGCCTCCGACTTATTAAGCATTGTTAAGGTTACTTCTACATAGTTTTTTGCAAAAATATTGGTAAATCCTCTTTTTGGTAATCTTCTATATAATGGTGTTTGACCACCTTCAAAACCTCTTCTTACTCCTCCACCACTTCTTGCTTTTTGTCCTTTATGTCCTTTTCCAGAAGTTTTTCCAAGTCCGGAACCAATTCCACGACCTACTCTTTTTCTCGTCACTTTTCCTTGTGCTGGGCTTAAATCGTCTAATCTCATTTTGTTTTACACCTCCCTCTTACATAATATCTTCTACTTTTTTTCCTCTTTTTTTGGCAACTTGTTCGATTGTGCTCATGCTAGCTAATCCATTAAGCGTTGCATATACAACGTTTCTTGGATTGTTTGTTCCTAATACTTTTGTTCTAATGTCTTTATACCCTGCAAGTTCTAAAACTGGTCTTACACTTCCTCCAGCAATAACTCCAGTACCTTCTGCGGCAGGTTTTAACATAACATTAGCACTACCAAATTTTCCAATATATTCATGAGGAATGGTTGTTCCTACAACTGGAACGGTAATTAAGCTTTTCTTTGCATCTTCAATGGCTTTTTTAATGGCATCTGGAACTTCTGCTGCTTTACCATTTCCTACACCAACGTGTCCGTTTCCATCTCCAACAACCACAACTGCACTAAAACGAAATGTTCTACCACCTTTTACAACTTTTGCAACCCTGTTGATTGCAACAACCTTCTCTTTTAATTCTACTTGTGTTTCTTCCATGTGTTTACGTTTTCCCTCCTTTTTAATTAATTAGAACTTAAGTCCTGCTTCTCTTGCTGCTTCAGCTAATTCTTTTACGACACCATGATAGATATATCCGCCTCTATCATATACAACATTTTCTATTTTCTTTTCTAAAGCACGTTTTGCAATTAAGCTTCCAACTTCTTTAGCAGCTACTTTGTTTGCATGTTTTTCTTTTACTTCTTTATCTAATGTAGAAGCACTTACTAATGTAACTTTCGCATCATCGTCTACAATTTGTGCGTAAATGTTTGTATTACTTCTATACACACATAGTCTTGGACAATCTGCTGTTCCGCTTATTTTTCTACGTACACGAATATGTCTTCTAGTTCTTTCTTGTTTTCTGTCTGTCTTTTTTACCATGCTAGCCTCCTCCTTCTTCTAAACTCTATTTTATAACCTTAATTTCTATTTCTTACCTGCTTTACCTTCTTTACGACGGATAACTTCTTCAGCATATTTGATACCTTTTCCACGATATACCTCAGGTGGTCTTTTGGTTCTAATAACTGCTGCTGTTTGACCAACTAATTCTTTATCAATTCCTTTTACAATAATGGTATTTGGGTTTGGTACATCAAATGTAATTCCTGCTGGTGCTTCCATTTCTACTGGATGAGAATATCCTAAATTCATTACTAATTTGGTTCCTTGTTTCTGTGCTCTATAACCAACACCATTAATTTGTAACTCTCTTTGATATTCTTCTTTTACACCATGAATCATGTTATTAATTAATGTTCTGGTAAGACCATGTAAGCTTCTATTTTCTGGCTCATCATCTGGTCTTACTACCGTAATTACACCATTATCCATACTTACTTTCATGTTATTATGTATTTCTCTTTCCAACGTTCCTTTTGGTCCCTTTACAGAAATATTTTGACCATTAATTTTAACTTCTACGTCAGCTGGAACGGTAATTGGACTGTTTCCTATTCTTGACATTTTTCATTTCACCTCTTTAACTTGAAATTTAATATTTTATGTTAAAAATTAGATTTTTTAAACTTCTATTTCTAACCTCTAACTTTTATTTTCTAGCCTACCATACATAAGCTAATACTTCTCCACCGATACCTTGTTCTCTTGCTTTTTTATCTGTCATAATTCCTTTTGAAGTGGAAATTAAAGCAATTCCTAAACCGTTTAATACACGTGGTAGTTCTTCATTTGATGCATATACTCTTAATCCTGGTTTACTGATTCTTTTTAAACCTGCAATGACACGACTACCTTTTTCGTCATATTTAATTGTGATACGAATAATTCCTTGATTTTCATTTTCAATTACTTCAAATGCTTTAATATATCCTTCTTCAAATAGAATTTCAGCAATTGCTTTTTTCATATTAGAAGCTGGTATATCTACTGTCTTGTGTTTTGAAGTATTGGCATTTCTAATTCTTGTTAACATATCTGCAATTGGATCTGTAATATTCACTTATTTTACCTCCTTTAATTCATTTTATCTCGTTTTAAATTAAAGTTTATTTTTTAATATCTATCCTCTAATTTCTAACTTCCTTTTACCAACTTGCTTTTTTTACACCTGGAATTTCGCCTTCATGTGCCAATTTACGGAAACATACACGGCAAATTCCATATTTTCTAATATATGCATGTGGTCTACCACAAAGTTTGCATCTGTTATATTCTCTTGTTTTGTATTTTTGTGGTCTTTGTTGTTTTACAATCATCGACTTTTTAGCCATATTTTTATTCTCCCTTCTTTTATGCTTTAAAAGGCATTCCTAATAATGTTAGTAACTCTTTTGCTTCTTCATCTGATTTTGCTGTTGTTACAAATATAATATCCATACCTCTTAGTTTATCGATTTTTTCATACTCGATTTCAGGGAATATCAATTGTTCTTTTATACCTAATGAGTAATTTCCTCTTCCATCAAAAGAATTTGCAGATACTCCTCTAAAATCTCTTACTCTTGGAAGAGCTACATTGAATAATTTGTATGCAAATTCATGCATTTTGCTACTTCTTAAAGTAACTTTACATCCAATATTTGCTCCTTCTCTTAATTTGAAGGCTGCAATTGATTTTCTAGCTTTTGTTACCATTGGTTTTTGACCAGTAATTTGGCTTAAATCATTCATTGCATTTTCTAATGATTTAGGATTGTCTTTGGTATCTCCTAAACCGATATTAATTACGATTTTATCAAGTTTTGGAACTTGCATCACAGATTTATAATTAAATTTTTTCATTAATGCTGGTATTACTTCTTTTTCATATTGTTCTCTTAATTTTTCCATATGTTTTTATAATCCTCCTTCCTTATTTTAATTTTGTATTACACTTTTTACAAACACGAATTTTTTCGCCTTTTTCTTCACTATATCCAACCTTTGTCGCCTTTCCACATTTTGGACATACCACGTTTGCTTTTGAAGAATGGAATGCGCATTCTACTGGAATAATTCCACCTTCTTCTCCTTGTTTTCTAGGTTTTACATGTTTTTTACGAATGTTAACACCTTTTACGATAATCTTTTCGGTTTTTGGTATTACTTCTAAAACTTCTCCTGTTTTTCCTTTATCGTTTCCTGATAGGATTTTTACAGTATCACCTTTTTTTATTTTCATTTTTTATTTTCACCTCTTCTTTTTTAGGTTTATTGCATTTATTTTAAGTTAACTACTCTTTTAGCCTTCATGCGATAACTAATAATTTGTAATTCCTCTCTCAGCCTAAGGGCTTCTTTCGGAAACAAATTATAAGTTTTCGCATCTTTAATCCGTTATGCGGAAATGTCCAGTGGACATTTACACATTACGGATTAAAGAACTTCTGGTGCTAATGATAATATTTTCATATATTCTTTTTCTCTTAATTCTCTTGCTACTGGTCCAAAAATACGAGTTCCTTTTGGGTTACCATCATCACGAATAATAACAGCAGCATTTTCATCAAATCGAACATAAGAACCATCGGCACGTCTTTGTGGTTTCTTTGTTCTTACGACAACTGCTTTTACTACTTCTCCTTTTTTTACAACACCACCTGGTGCAGCACTTTTTACAGAAGCGACAATAACATCTCCAATACCTGCATATTTTCGATAAGAACCACCTAAACAACGAATACACATAATTTCTTTTGCTCCAGTGTTATCTGCAACTTTTAATATTGATTGTTGTTGTACCATTCTAGCCTCCTCCTTCTTTTTTTACTTTTTTATCTTTGTGGTTGGTTAGTATATTAGTGTGTTAAAAAGTTAGAATTCATAACTTCTAATCTCCAACTTCTATTTTCTAATTTCTAACTCCTATTTTTTGATTGCCTTTTTTGTAATTTCTACTACTCTCCATCTCTTATCTTTGGAAAGTGGACGAGTTTCCATTACTTTTACTTCATCTCCGATTCCACAAGCATTTTCTTCATCATGTGCTTTTAATTTGTATGTTTTTTTCATGATTTTTGAATACATATCGTGTTTTACATTGGTTTTAACAGCTACTACCACGGTTTTATCCATTTTGTTTGACACAACGGTTCCAATCATAACTTTACGAAGATTTCTTTCTTCCATAATTTTTCTCCTTTCTTAGAAATACGAAGAATTTTACGCTCTTCTTGTTTCTTACAGACGAGCAATGCTCGCCCCTACAGCCTACATAGGGCTATTTCTTTGCGTCTGCTAATTCTCTTTGTCTTAATATGGTTTTAATTCTTGCAATGTCTTTTTTCACTTCTCTTATTTTTAAAGGATTATCTAGTCCATTGGTTGCATGGCTAAATCTCAATTTAAATAATTCCGTTTTTAACTCACTTAACTCTTTTTCTAGTTCTGGTGAAGACATTTCATTTATTTTATTTATCTTCATCATTATCACCACCTAATTTTATAGTTTCTTTTCTTACAAATTTTGTTTTAATTGGTAGTTTGTTTGCTGCAAGTCTCATTGCTTCTCTTGCTAATTCCTCTGGTACACCAGCAATTTCAAATAATACTCTTCCTGGTTTTACAACAGCTACCCAGTACTCTGGAGCACCTTTACCTTTACCCATACGAGTTTCAGCAGGTTTTTTGGTTACTGGTTTATCTGGAAAGATTTTAATCCAAACTTGACCACCTCTTTTAATATGACGAGTCATAGCAATACGGGCTGCTTCTATTTGGTTCGTTGTAATCCAAGCAGCTTCACTTGCTTGTAATCCATATTCTCCATCGGAAACAACATTACCTCTTGTTGCATATCCTCTGTTTCTACCTTTTTGTTGTTTTCTATATTTTGTTCTTTTTGGTATTAATGGCATTATTTGTCTCCTCCTTCCACTTTCTCTTTTTTCGTTGGAAGAATTTCACCTTTATAAATCCATACTTTAACACCGATTTTTCCATAGGTTGTATTTGCTTCATAGAATCCATAATCAATATCTGCTCTTAAGGTTTGAAGTGGAATGGTTCCTTCTTTATAAAATTCGGTTCTTGCCATATCTGCTCCACCTAATCTTCCAGATACTGCTGTTTTAATTCCTAAAGCTCCTGCTTTCATTGTTTTTTGCATGCATTGTTTCATTGCACGTCTAAATGAAATTCTTCTTTCAAGTTGAGCACAAATATTTTCTGCTACTAATTTCGCATCTAAATCAATATTTTTTACCTCAACAATATTTAAGTTTACTTCTTTCCCTATCATTTTTTGTAAATCGTTTTTTAAACCTTCTGCTAATTGCCCACCTTTTCCAATCACTAGACCAGGTTTAGCAGTATATACATTTACTTTTACAAATTTAGCAGTTCTTTCAATTTCAATTTTTGAAATACCACTAGCAAATAATTTCTTTTTAACATATTCACGGATTTTATGGTCTTCTACTAGATAATCACTATAATTTCTTTTATCTGCATACCATTTTGAGTTCCAGTCCTTAATAATACCTACTCTTAATCCATGTGGATGCATTTTTTGTCCCATGCTAAAAATCCTCCTTTCTTATCCCTCTATACTCTTTCTTTCAATACGATTGTAATATGACTGGTTCTTTTTCTAATTCTAACAGCAGAACCTTTTGCTGCTGGTCTTATTCTTTTAAGAGTAGGACCTTGATTTGCATAAATTTCAGCAATATATAAGTTTTTACTATCCATAGCGTGGTTATTTTCTGCATTGGCAATCGCAGATTTTAATAGTTTTTCAAGCATTTCTGAAGCAGCTTTTGGAGTAAATTTAACAATTGCTAATGCTTCATCAACATTTTTGCCACGAATTAAGTCTGCAACAATTTTTACTTTTCTTGCAGAAATTCTAGCATATCTTAATGTTGCTTCTGCGGTTTTCACTTCATCTATCATTTCTTCCACTTAAGATTCCCTCCTTCTTTTTTAACAAAGTCAAAGAATTTGTTTTCTAATCTCTAACTTCTAATCTCTAATTTACTTTTTAACAGTAGATGCTTTTTCTCCTGCATGACCTTTAAAGGTTCTTGTAGGTGCAAATTCACCTAGTTTATGTCCAATCATTTCTTCGGTAATATAGATTGGCACATGTTTTCTTCCATCATGAACAGCAATGGTGTGTCCAACAAATTGTGGATATATGGTAGATGCTCTTGACCATGTCTTTAACACATCTTTTTTTCCTGTTTCATTCATTGCTTCTACTCTTTTTAATAGTTCTGGGGCAACAAATGGTTTTTTCTTGCTTGATCTTGACATTTATTTTCTCCTCCTTACTTTCTACGTTTTACGATAAACTTGTTAGAAAGTTTATTTTTCTTTCTTGTCTTGTATCCAAGTGCTGGTTTACCCCAAGGAGTAAGTGGTCCTGGACGTCCAACTGGTGCTCTACCTTCACCACCACCATGAGGGTGATCTACTGGGTTCATTACAGAACCTCTAACAGTAGGGCGAATTCCCATATGTCTTGTTCTACCTGCTTTACCAAGTTTTACATTTTCATGGTCTGTATTTCCAACGGTTCCAATGGTTGCTCTACATCTTGTCATTACTAATCTCATTTCTCCAGAAGGTAAACGTACATGTGCATATTTTCCTTCTTTTGCCATAAGTTGTGCACTTTGTCCTGCACTTCTTACCATTTTTCCACCTTGACCAGGGTTTAATTCGATGTTATGAATTAATGTACCAACTGGAATGCTATCAATTGGCATACAGTTTCCTGGTTTAATATCTGCTTTTTGTCCTGATACTACTTTGTCTCCATCTGTTAATCCAACTGGTGCTAAAATGTATCTTTTTTCTCCATCTTCATATTCTACTAATGCGATATTGGCACTTCTGTTTGGATCGTATTCAATACCAACAACAGTTGCTACCATATCGTCTTTGTTACGTTTAAAATCGATGATTCTATATTTTTGTCTATTACCTCCACCTTGATGACGAACTGTAATTCTACCATATGAATTTCTTCCTGCTTTTTCTTTTTTCTTTGCTAGTAAAGATTTTTCAGGAGTTTTTTTGGTAATTTCATCAAATGTTGAAACTGTCATGTTTCTTCTTGATGGTGTATAGGCCTTAAAATGTTTCATTGCCATTTTTCTTTCTCTCCTTTTTTATTTATTTTCCTAGTTTTTATCTAGATATTTTTTCACGGGTCAATGAAGGCATCGCCCCTACATTTTTTTGTAGGTTATGCTCCCATAAATTCTGAAATTGAATCTTTATATTTTTTTGAAACTTTGGTTTCTTTTCCACCTTTTGCAAGGTATTTTAGATCACTTGGATTGGTTTCAATTGTTACAATTGCTTTTTTCCAATCTGGAGTTTTTCCCGTGTGAACTCCTACTCTTTTTTCTTTTCCTTTAACAGTAATGGTATTAACATTGATAACTTTTACTTCAAACAATTTCTCAACTGCCCTTGCAATATCAACTTTTGTTGCTTTTTTGTTTACTTTAAAGGTATACTTTCCTTCTTGTAATCCATCATTGCTTTTTTCAGTAATGATTGGTTTTATAATAATATCTTCTGGTCTCATTTATGCGTACACCTCCTCTATTTTTTTAACCGTATCTAGAGTAAGTACAAGATTTTTATATTTTAATAAATCATATACATTTATGGTATTTACTAAACTTGTTTTTACTCCTTCAATGTTTCTTGCTGATTTTTGTACGTTTTCATTTTTTTCTAGTAATACGATTAATGTTTTTCCTTCCACTTTTAATTTGTTTAAGGCATTAACCATATTTTTGGTTTTGATTTCTTTAAAATCAATTTTATCAACAACAACTAATTCTTTTTCTAATACTTTTGAACTTAATACAGAACGGATTGCTAGTCTTCTTTCTTTTTTGTTTACTCTGTATTTGTAAGAACGTGGTTTTGGACCTAGTGCAATTCCTCCACCTACCCAATGTGGTGCACGAATACTACCTTGTCTTGCACGTCCTGTTCCTTTTTGTCTCCAAGGTTTTTTACCACCACCAGATACTTCCGATCTTGTTTTGGTACTTTGTGTTCCTTGTCTTTGGTTTGCCATGTAATTAACAAGTACACTATGTACAATTGTTTCGTTTGGTTCAATTCCAAAAACTTCTTCTTTTAATTCTACATCGCTAACCTTTTTACCTTCTATACTATATACATCTATTTTAGGCATATCTTATCCTCCTTCCTTTCTATTTCGCAGCCTTTACAGCTTGCCTAATTTTTAGTAATGAACCTTTTGCTCCTGGTACACTACCTTTTACTAAAATTACATTTTTATCTGTATCTACTCTTACAACATCTAGGTTTTGAATCGTTACGGTTTGTACTCCCATATGTCCTGGAAGTTTCTTACCTTTAAATACTCTTCCTGGTGTTGAAGTTGGTCCCATTGAACCTGGTCTTCTATGATACATCGAACCATGTCCCATAGGTCCTCTTGATTGTCCATGGCGTTTAATAACACCTTGAAAACCTTTTCCTTTTGTAGTTCCTTGAACATCTATTTTTTCTCCAGCTTGGAACACATCTGCCTTTACTTCATCTCCCACTTTTACATCAATCGAATCTACACGAAATTCTCTTAAATGTTTTTTGTTTTGGATTCCTGCTTTTGCAAAATGTCCTTTTTCTGGTTTGTTCATATGTTTTTCTTTTACTTCTCCGAAACCTAATTGAATGGCATTATATCCATCGGTTTCGATTTCTTTTACTTGTGCTACGACACAAGGTCCAGCTTGAATCGCTGTTACTGGAATAACATTACCTTTTTCATCAAAAATTTGAGTCATTCCAATTTTTGTTCCAATGATTGCTTTCATTTTAATTTTTCCTCCTAACTATTGGCTGACATCTATCAGCTTGGTTTTTGTTGTTTGAATTTGCTTTTCCTTTCAAATTCTAAATTGGGCACAGTGTTGTCTGTCTTTCGAGTATTCCCGTAAACGATGCCCCTACACCTGCATTTTTTTCATAATTAAAGTTTGATTTCAATTTCAACACCAGCTGGTAATTCTAATTTCATTAGATTGTCAACTGTTTTTTGTGTTGGATACAAAATGTCGATTACTCTTTTATGTGTTCTCATTTCAAATTGCTCTCTAGCATCTTTGTATTTATGAGGACAACGTAAAATTGTTACAACTTCTTTTTGTGTAGGTAGTGGAATAGGACCTGAAACTTTTGCTCCTGTTCTTTTAGCAGTATCTACTATCTTTTCAGCAGACTGATCTAAAACAACATGATCATACGCTTTTAATCTTATTCTAATTTTCTCGCTTCCTACCAATTGTTTTGCTGTTGCCATAAGTATTTTCCCTCCTTAAAATAAAATGTACCTTGGCAAGTTTTAAACGCACCCTGGTGTTTCCTATATCACCATATAAAAACCCCAAGTTTCCGCATGTGTTTCTTGGGATAAGTGCTTTCTTACCGCCCGGTCTAAGCCAAGACATACTCCATGGAAGTTCCCTCCACCCGTAAGGATGTAGCCACATTCCACTTCACCGCAAATCTACATGCTTATTTATTATACAACGCTTATTTCCGTATGTCAAGAAAAAAATGGCAAAATCTTAAGATTTTGTCATTTTTTTGTAACATAAATTTATTCTGTTGCCTTTTTCCCTAAAGATGTGGTATAATAGATTACATAAAAAGCCTATCAAGGCAATTGAAAGGAGTTTCAAATGGAAACAATTCGAATTCCGCTGAGTTCAATCTCAGCAAACACAACTACTTTTTTAAAAGAAGCTAACCGGTTAGCAGAAGGAGGAAAATCATTTGTATTTACTTTTTCAGACCCTCTCTTCAAACGCCAATTACATCTTTTGACTTGTAATGGTATCCAAGACTGCTTTATCCGTGTAGCTAGCCATTTTGATAGAAATTTGATTACAATGGTCAATATGGTTATTGCAACAAAAAAAGTTTCTTTTGAAGTAGATGGTACCGAATTCTTGATAATCGTTTCATAGAATTTGAATAACACTCTCAACTAGCTTTATAGAAAACTTCCTCGTTTTTTAGTTTTAACGGGGAAGTTTTCTATTGATATTTTTCTATTTTCTTCATATAATATTGCTAACAAGAAAGGAGATTTTTATGTTTGAGAAAGAAATTGATTTATTAAAAGAAGATATTATTTCTTCTACTTGCGAATTGATTCGAATTCCAAGTGTTTTATCCGATTCTTCTTCCCCTTCTATGCCGTTTGGTGAAAATTGCAATAAGGCATTAGAATATATGTTAGATTTGGGAAATCGTTTGGGATTTCGTACGAAGAATGTTGATGGGTATTGTGGTTATATTGAATTTGGAGAAGGTGATGAGTTAGTTGGAATTGTTGGGCATTTAGATGTTGTTCCAGAAGGTGAAAACTGGACGTATCCTCCTTTTTCAGCTACAATTTCTAAAGATAAAATTTATGGTCGTGGTGCAATTGATGATAAAGGTCCTGTTATAGCTAGTTTGTATGCTATGAAAGTGGTAATGGATACTTGTAACATAACAAAACGTGTTCGTTTGATTTTGGGGTTAAACGAAGAAAATGATTGGAAATGTATTGAATATTATAAAAAACACGAAGAAATACCGAAGTTTGGTTTTAGCCCAGATGCTGATTTTCCTTGTATCTATGCTGAAAAAGGCTTGCTAAGTGTGTATGTATCTTCTCCTAATTTAGAAAGCAACATTCAAATTATCGATGTGGATTGCAATCAAAATGCCATTAATGTAGTTCCAAAATATTGTGAAATTACATTATCGGTGGATAAGTCTATTTCTTTGGACGACTGTATTCACAATTTACAAAACCTTGTGGATTCACATCATTTTTCTATCTCCATTCATAAAGAATTCATAGAAAAAAATATTTTTTCTATAAATTCTCATGGCGTAAGTGCTCATGCGGCTCACCCCGATTTAGGAATCAATGCCATTTCACAGGCACTTGTGGTACTTTATGAACTTTTTGAAATGTATGGAATAACAAATGATTTATTATCTTACTTTTATAAAAATTTAAACTTAGAATATAATGGAAAAAGCTTAGGAATTGATGTACAAGATGAGTCAGGTTTCCTTACTTTAAATGTAGCACAATTAAATATACAGGAATCTAACTTGGTTCTTGGTATGAATTTACGAATTCCCATTCATACTACCATTGACTTGATAAAAGAAAACATAACGGCTTCTCTTCCCTCTTCTATGGCAGTTAGTTTTTCTGGCGAAAAGAAGGCCTTATATCTTCCAAAAGACAATTGGCTAATTCAAACTCTATGTGAAGTTTTCCATAAAACCACTGGTCTTGATGCCACCCCCATTGCCATTGGAGGAGCAACCTATGCAAGAGCCTTCCCAAATTTCGTATCCTTTGGAGCAAATATGCCGGGAAATAAAGATATGTGTCATCAAATTGATGAGTTTATCTCGGTTGATAACTTAATGCTAGCAACTAAAATTTATGCAAATGCCATTTATGAGCTTTGTAAAAGGTAGAATGTTTTTCTCCATTCTGCCTTTTACTCTTCTACTAAATCTTCTAATAATATTGCTTTTATTGTGTCAATATCAGGAAAAATCAAATTAATTCCATTTTCTTTTAATCTAAAGATTATTACTTTATCATCATTCATTTGTAAACAAAAATAATTTGGTCTTGTCGAATTTCCTTCATGATTTTTCATTAATTTTTCATCGTTTACAAATTCAAAATAACTTTCTTTAATATGATATACATAGCCTTGTTTTATTTCCATTTATACACCCCTAAAACAAGTCCTTTGTTCTTGATATAGAACAAAGGACCACTAAATTTACAAAATGATATGATTTATTACTCGCACCAATCACAAGCGAGAACATTTGACGAAATGATATGATTTATTACTCGCACCAATCACAAGCGAGAACATTTACTTTCTATATTTATTATACATTCCTTTTACTTTAAAAGTCAAGTGCTTTTATACAATAAATATATTATATTTTATGCAATTCTTTTAAAAATATTAATTTCTAGCAACAAAAAATGACCCCAAGGGTCATTTTCTTGTTTACTATATTATTCTGCTGAATCTTCTGCTACTTCAGCATCTGGAGCATCATAAGCTTCTAAGATAGCTGCTTGGATTTTCTCTCTTGTTTCAGCATTGATTGGATGAGCTATATCTTTGAAATCTCCGTTTGGAG
>CAOJHH010000009.1 GCA_948436025.1 uncultured Clostridium sp.
T
Organism: uncultured Clostridium sp.; assembly: GCA_948436025.1. GTDB lineage: Bacteria > Bacillota > Clostridia > TANB77 > CAG-508 > RGIG8482. Next base: position 2 of record CAOJHH010000009.1, read on the forward strand.
TGGGACATTTTCCTATTTCATTACTTAAGACATTATCATATTTCATTCATAAAATATTGGGTAACAGATTTAAATTGTTGACTTTTATGTAAATTCGTATTATAATCATTTTACTGACCATAAGGAGGTTATTTTTTATGAGCAAAAAAAATTTAGGCATTCACTCTCCAACCGAAAAGGTACCTTATTTATATGTACGGCCAAAGCCGTCTGAATGTAGCTTAATTGCAAGAGGAGACTCCAATCTTCATGGATGTCCTCTGCATCGGCACTCGAGCTGTTCACATGGGATTGATTCGTATGTATGTAAATATGGTATCCATCAGCAGTAATTTTTAACGTTTTCGTTTGTCTTGCGAAAACTAAAAAAGAAAGGTTCAGATAAGGGAAAATCCCTTATCTGAACCTTTCTTTTTTAGTTTTTTTACTCTAAATCCAATTTAATATGTACATCTTTTAACTGCTCTTCTGACACTTTGCTTGGTGCTCTCATTAGTAAATCTCTTGCTTTTTTGTTTTTTGGAAAGGCAATAACTCCTCTTAGGTTGTCTTCTCCTGCAATTAGCATAACCATTCTGTCTAACCCTGGTGCTGCTCCTGCATGTGGTGGAGTTCCGTATTGGAAGGCGTTGAATAATGCACCAAAGCGTTCTTCTACGTCTTTTTTGGTATATCCCGCTATTTCAAATGCTTTTACCATTAATTCTGGGTCGTGGTTACGAACCGCTCCTGATGCCATTTCGTACCCATTACAAACTAGATCATATTGATATGCCAAAATTTCTAATGGGTCTTTTTCTTCTAGTGCCTTTATTCCTCCTTGTGGCATCGAAAATGGGTTATGGTTAAAATCGATTTTGCCATCCTCCGATAATTCATACATTGGAAAATCGACAATGAAACAAAAACGATACACATCCTTTTCTAGTAAGTCTAACCTATTTCCTAGTTCAATTCTTACTCCTCCTGCTATTTTTTGTGCAGTAGAAAATTCATCAGCAATAAAGAACATGGCACTTTCTGGTCGTGCGTTTGTAATGTCACATATTTTTTGTTTTTGGTCCTCACTTATAAATTTCGAAATTCCACCATTTAGATTTCCTTCACTATCTAATTTTACCCAAGCAAGTCCTTTTGCTCCTAACTCGTTTACCGCAAATTCACTCATATTATCGAAGAATTTTCTTCCTAACTCTGGTCTCTTATTTACTACAATTACTTTCACCGTTTTATTCTGAAATGCCTTAAATTCAGTATTTTCAAATACACTTGTTACATCTTCAATGACAAGTGGATTTCTTAAATCTGGTTTATCAATTCCATATTTCTCCATAGCTTCTTTATAAGGAATTCGAATAAATGGCCCTTTGTCTACTTTCCAAGAGCTAAATTTTTCAAATACCTCTGGCACCACCTCTTCGATTACAGCAAATACATCCTCTTGGGTAGCAAAACTCATTTCAAAATCCAATTGATAAAACTCTCCTGGTGCACGGTCTGCACGTGGGTCTTCATCTCGGAAACATGGTGCAATTTGATAGTATTTATTAAACCCACCTACCATTAATAATTGCTTAAATTGTTGTGGCGCTTGAGGAAGCGCATAAAATTCTCCTGGATGAATTCTGCTTGGCACTAGAAAATCACGTGCTCCTTCTGGCGAAGAATTGGCTAAAATTGGAGTTTGTATTTCATAAAACCCTAACTCATCCATTTTATTTCGTAAAGTTTTTATTATATTGGAACGAAGTAAAATGTTATTGTGAATATGTTCATTACGAAGCTCTAAAAAACGATATTCCAAACGTAAGTCTTCTCTTACATTTGCTAAATTTTCGGAATTGGTTTCAAATGGTAATACATTTTTACATTTTCCTAATATGGTAATTTTATTTGCTAATACTTCAATATCCCCTGTTGGCATTTTAGGGTTTTTGTTTGCTCTTTCTACTACACTTCCCTCTACCATAATACAACTTTCGGTATTTAAGTCTGGTTTTATTTCTTCAAATTCTGGACGGTTCTCCATAACAATTTGTGTTATCCCAAATTCGTCTCTTAAATCAATAAATGCCATTGCTCCTAGATTACGGTTTTTCCCAATCCAGCCTGCTAGTTTTACTTCACTCCCAATATCTTCTTTTCTTAATTCTCCACAATTTTTCGTTCGATATTCGTTCATACGTGCCTCCTTTTTTCACATTTGTTATCTATTTTATAACTTTTTTTAAAAAAAGTCTATAAAGTATGATTAAATTCTTGAATTTACGTAAATATTCTTATATAATAAAACAGTAACTATTCAAAGGTAAATCATAAGAACCTAGCAATAGTTATCACTGAATAATTACTAAAAATGTATTAATTAAGAAAGGACTGTATTTTATGAATAAACTCGTTATAAAAGAACTTTATCGAAATACAAAAAGCTATGTAGAAAAACAAGTAACTTTGGAAGGATGGGTAAGAACCGTTCGTGATTCAAAAACTTTTGGTTTTTTGGAATTAAATGATGGTACTTTTTTTAAAAATGTACAAATTGTATTTACCGATGCCCTACCAAATTTTGAGGAACTTTGTAAATTAACCATTAGCTCTTCGGTAAAAGTAACTGGTACTTTGGTAGAAACCAAAAATGCCAAACAACCCTTTGAAATTCAAGCAAGCAATATTGAAATTTTAAGTTTGTCGGATATTTCGTATCCATTACAAAAGAAAAAACACTCTTTTGAATATTTGCGAACCATCTCTCATCTTCGCCCAAGAACCAACACCTTTAATGCGGTATTTCGTGTAAGAAGCGTTCTTGCTTTTGCCATTCATGAATTTTTTCAAAAACAGGGCTTTGTGTATGTGAATACTCCCCTAATTACGGCAAGCGACTGCGAAGGGGCAGGTGAAATGTTTAATGTTAATTCATTTGATTTAAACAATATTCCAAAAACAGAAGCTGGCGAAATTGACTTTTCAAAGGACTTTTTTGGAAAATCTGCTCACTTAACCGTAAGTGGTCAATTAAATGGAGAAACATTTGCACAGGCTTTTCGCAATATCTATACTTTTGGACCAACGTTTCGTGCGGAAAATTCAAACACGGTAAAACATGCTGCCGAGTTTTGGATGGTAGAGCCAGAAATTTGTTTTGCGGATTTAACGGATGATATGGATTTAGCAGAAGCCATGATTAAGTATGTTTTCCAATATGTACTAGACCACTGCCCAGAAGAAATGCAATTTTTTAATCAGTTTATTGATACTGGTTTATTAGATCGAATTAATAATGTAATTCATTCCGATTTTGCAAGAATTACTTATACCGATGCAGTAAAAGAATTGGAAAAAGCAAATGATAAATTTGAATATAAAGTTTCTTGGGGAGTAGATTTGCAAACCGAACATGAACGTTATTTATGTGAAAACATTTTTAAAAAGCCAGTTTTTGTTACCGATTATCCAAAAGAAATAAAGGCCTTTTATATGAAACAAAATCCAGATGGAAAAACCGTTGCTGCTGCTGACTTACTAGCTCCCGGTATTGGTGAAATCATCGGTGGAAGCCAAAGAGAAGAAGATTACGAAAAACTACTTGCCAGAATGAAAGAACTAGACCTTCCACTAGAAAATTACGAATGGTATTTGGATTTAAGAAAATACGGAAGCTGTGTACACTCTGGTTTTGGTCTAGGTTTTGAAAGAGCCATTATGTACCTAACAGGAATGCAAAACATCCGTGATGTTATTCCTTTTGCCAGAACTCCGAAAAATTGTGAATTTTAGGGAATTTGTAGCCATAGAACCCCCAGTCGCTCCGCGACAGCCCCCTTGTTAAAGGGGCTTTTTTGTATGTCTTCGAAGTTTGTATGCAATGAGTAAGTGCAAAAAATAGTATTTAAAATTATACTTTGCATATTCTTACGAAGCAGTGCCAGAGAGCCCCTTTAACAAGGGGACTGGCACGCGGAAGCGTGACTGGGGGTTCTTACATTTTATTTTATTCTCTCGATCAATTCTTCTTCCGAAATCACTTCTTTTTCACCTGTCTTCGTATTCTCGAATTCCACAAAACCGTTTTCTACCTTATCGCCTAATACCACCATAAATGGGGTTCCTAGTACTTTGCAATCTTTCATTTTTGCTCCCATACTGGTATTTTCTCTATCATCTAAAATAGCACCAATTCCCTTCTTTTTTAAGGTTTCGTATAGGGCATTTGCTTGTTTTTGTTTTTCTTCGTTTTCTATTTTTGGAATAATTTGTACTTGGTATGGTGCGATTTCTTTTGGTAGGGAAATTCCTACTACTTTTCCATTTTCGTCTTGAATAGCAGAATTTTCATAAATGGTAGCAACCGTTCTACTTACTCCAATTCCATAACATCCCATATAATAATTTTGTGTTTTTCCTTCTTTGGTAATGTAGTTTGCCTTCATCATTTCAGAATATCTGGTTCCTAGTTGAAAAATGTGACCTAGTTCGATGGTTCTTTTCTCTTGTAATCTCGAAATATCGGTAATTCCATATTCTTTTTGTAAATATTCTTTATAATCTTCCTTTTCTAAAATTTCGGTATTTAAGCCAATCTTTGTTTCTTCGTCATATAAAATCGTGTCTTCTCCAATTTCCGAAATTAGCATGAATTCTTCACTTTTCTTTCCACCCATAGCACCATTATCGGCTACTACTGGAATAACTGGTAATCCTAATCGTTTAAATATTTCTAAATAAGCTTCTCGAACTTTTTGATAACTTTCTATTAAGTCTTCTTCTCCCTCGTTAAAGCTATAGGCATCCATCATGGTAAAGGATTTTCCTCTTAATAAATAGCCTCTGGTTCGAATTTCATTTCGATACTTTTCTCCAATTTGGTAAAAGGTTGCTGGTAAGTGTTTATAGGATTTTAACTTTTCCTTTGCAAATTCCACGACTGCCTCTTCCCCTGTTGGCGCTAAGCAAAAGGTTCCTTTATTCGATTCAATGGTTAGCATGGTGCCTTCCCCTACATAATGGTCCCATCTTCCAGAATTTTTCCAAATGGCATCTGGTTGTAAAGTAGGAAGTGATACTTCAATACATCCGTATTCATTTAACACTTCTTCGATTACACTTTCTACTTTTCTTTTTACTAAAAATGGAATATGACCATATGCCATAATTCCTGCCCCATATTGTACCAATTGCCCAGATTGCATTAACATATCTTGTACTGGGTACATTTCATCTAAATTATTGATTCTCATGGTTCCAATTCCTGCATTTGATAATTTCATATTTTTTCCTCACTTTCTTTTCTTTGCTCCTCTAAAATGTCATCAATGACAATTTGTTGGTTTTCATCCATTTTATATTTTGGCAAACTTGGCAAACTTTCCAAATTCATATAACCAAACATTTTTAAGAAATTAGTGGTAGTACGGTAAGACATTGGTTTTCCTGGTGCATCGGTTTTTCCTGCCTCTTCAACTAAATTATATTCCATCAATTTATAAATAGTCGCATCCGAATTCACACCACGAATCGCTTCAATTTCTGCTTTGGTTACTCCTGTATTATAGGCAATAATGGCAAGAATCTCTAAAGCGGCATTCGATAAATTAGGTTTACTTCTTTTATCTAAAATGGGATAAACGAATTCGTAATATTCCTTTCTGGTACACATTTGATAAGCATCACCAATACGAATAATTTGAATTCCCCTTCTTTTTTGGTCATACTCTTCTTTTAATGTCTCCATAATAGTCGTAACATCTTCTTCGTTTATCTCTAGGCTTGACACAAACTCTTTTATTTTAACTTCCCTTCCTGCCGCAAACAGGATTGCCTCCAAGCTCGCTTTTACTTGTTCAATTTCCATACTTTTTTTCCTTTACCTGTATTCTTTTTTAGCAATTACCATGATTGGTACATGGCAAATCCAATTTCTATTATGCCACTTTTGGGCTCATATGTCAATGAATTTTGTATTTTCCTTATTTTTACATTGCACTTTTTAGGAATGTATGGTAAGATAAAAATATCTTAAATAAGAGAGGTAAAAAGATATGGAAGAAACGCCAAAAAAAATTACGGTTGTTACTGGTGACGGGAATGATTTAGACATTTCAGAAGTTCGTGAACACTTAAATGTCGCTAAACCAAAAACCAAAGATAATAAAGACAAAAAAATAATCGTTCCAAAAGAAAAGAAAAAATAAGAACCTTCTTACTTTACTTTTTATGTTAATTGTTATATAATATTGTTACCATTTCAAAAAAGAAGAGTAGAAGGAGAAAAATATGCAAAACGACATTTCAATCAAAACACGGAACACATTAACACAGGTCGAATGTATCATTCGAAAAGTACCTGAGCGGTATCGGAAAGATTTGTGTAAATCGGTAGTCCATATGATGGAAAATCCGCTTGATTATCATCTTCAGGCACCCGATTTTTGCATCATCGACCCTTTTCATAAAATCTGCTATTTATACAATCGGCTTTGTGAAGCTGAACAGGAGTCCTTTTGTGCTAATTTTCTTGAAGTAGCAAAGCAATTTGAAGTCTACTAATTTCAAAAGTCAGGGTGCGAAAACACCCTGACTTTTTTGTTAAATAGTAGTTAATTCGGTAAGTAATTAATCTACTATTGCATTACTTTCATAAAAGAAAACCATACAAAACATTGATTTTCAACGATTGTATGATTTTCCTTTGGTAGCGATGGTGGGACTTGAACCTACGACCTGCCGGGTATGAACCGGATGCTCTAGCCAACTGAGCTACATCGCCATATATTTATTAGAACGTGTATTATTATATTAGTATATCCTGTTTTTGTCAAGATAAAACAAAGAAAATAACAAAATTATTTTCTTTGTTTTATGATATTTGTTTTAATTTTCTCTTTGTTCCTCTCCTCTTTGTCGTGTTTTAGCTTTCTCGTTAGCATCTTTTAAGGCTTTTCCTTCATCCACTTTTACTTTTGGGGTTATTTTTTCTTCTAATGGAATATTAACTTTTCCAATTTCTTTTTCCATTTTAGAAATATCCCTTGTTTCCGCCTTTCTTACTGCTTGTACAAGTTTTTCAATATTCTTTTCATTTATGTCTTTTCTTTCATTACTTCCTAACATTTCTACAAAAAATGTTCTAAATCTTTCTCTTACTTGTGCCATTTTCTCCTCCTACTTGATTAAAAATAAACGAATACTCTTTTATATTAACATAAAAGAGCAAAAAAATCAAGCATTTTTCCATTTTTTCCTATATTCTTCGTTCTTGATTTACACTATTTCATTGTTGTTTGTAGGGGCGAGACCCAAAGTTCGCCCCTAATTTTTAATTATTTCATCTTCCTAATTCATATAATCTCTTAATTTCTTGCTTCTACTTGGGTGTCTTAGTTTTCTTAGGGCTTTTGCTTCTATTTGTCTTATTCTTTCACGGGTAACTTCAAATTCTCTTCCTACTTCTTCTAAAGTTCTTGCTTTTCCGTCTTCTAAACCAAAACGCAAACGTAGTACTTTTGCTTCTCTTGGGGTTAGGGTATTCATGACTTCTTCTAGTTGTTCTTTTAATAAGGTATATGATGCTGCATCGTGTGGTGCTGGGCTGTCGTCGTCTTGAATGAAATCTCCTAGGTGGCTATCGTCTTCTTCTCCAATTGGTGTTTCTAAGGATACTGGGTCTTGTGCTATTTTTTGGATTTCCATTACCTTATCGACTGGCATTTCTAGTTCTTCGGCAATTTCTTCTGGGCTTGGTTCACGTCCTAGTTTTTGTAATAGGTGTCTTGAGGTACGAATTAGTTTGTTAATGGTTTCTACCATGTGTACTGGAATACGAATGGTTCTTGCTTGGTCGGCAATGGCTCTTGTAATGGCTTGACGAATCCACCATGTTGCATAGGTACTAAATTTGAAACCTTTTTTGTAGTCGAATTTATCCACTGCTTTAATTAACCCCATGTTTCCTTCTTGGATTAGGTCTAAAAATAGCATTCCTCTTCCTACGTATTTTTTGGCAATACTAACCACTAATCTTAGGTTCGACTCGGCTAATCTTTGTTTTGCCTCTTCGTCTCCTTCTAATACTTTTTCAGCAATTTCTAATTCTTCTTCATAAGTTAGTAGCGGAATTCTTCCAATTTCACGTAGGTACATTCGAACAGGGTCGTCTGTGCTTACTCCATCTAAGGTAATGGTGTTAATGTCTTCTATTTTAATATCTTCTACTTCTTCTAAATCTTCTAAATCTGGTTCTTCATCATCTAAGTCTTCTTTTAAGTCTACATTTAGTTCTTCAAAAGCATCAAATACCTTTTCGATTTGTTCAACATTGGCATCGTCTAGTTCAGAAGCAATTTCGCCATAAGTAATTTTTCCTTGTTTTTTTGCTTTTTCTAGAATGGTTTTTACTTTTTCATCCTCACTAATTTCTTTTACTTCTTTGGAAGTTTCTAAAACTGGCTCTTCACTTATTTCCACATCGTTTTTGCTTTCTTGTAAGGTATCTTTTTTGGTTTTCTTTATAGTGTTACTAGCTTTTGCGTTATTGTCTTCTTCTTTTTCTATTTCTTTTGGTTCAACATTTTTTGGCTTTTCTTGTTTTTCTGTTTTATTTTTTTCTTCTATCTTTTTTGGTTTTGCTGATTTTTTCTTTTCTACTACGTCTTGTTTGCTATTGGCTTCTTGTTTTTGCATTGCAAGCATTTGCTCATTATTTTCATCCACTTTTTCATTTCCTGCTTTTTTTGCTACTTTTATTCCTTCTTTTGGTGCTTTTGTTGTTTCTTTTTTTGCTAGTGCATTCTTTGCCGTCTTTTCGTTTTTTGCTTGTTCCTTTTGCTTTTTACTTGCTTTTTCTATTCCGTTTGTGTCTGCTACTTTTTTTTCTTGTTTTTGCACTTTTGCTACCTTTGCTACTTTTGATGTTTTTTTCATTTCTGTTTCTTCTAATTGTTTCTTTTTAGTTTGTTCACTTTTACTTTTTTTCTCAGCCATTTACTTTCCTCCTATTTCATTTTGGCTATTTTTATAATAAGATTACTTAACCTTGTTTCTAAATTGCTTGCTTCTTCTTTACTAATCTCTGGATTTTCTAATTGTTTCACAATTTCATTTCTCTCGTTTAGTAGTTTTTCTTTCTCATATCCATTTAAAATATCTTCTACCGCTTTTTTAGTGTTTGAAATCTGATCATCTTCTGCTAATATACTAGTAATGTGGCTCATTAGTTCCTCTTCTGGAAATAAATTTAGCACATTACTATTACTATTTCCCTTTTCAAAGTGTTCATACAATCTTTTTGCGATTTGAAAGTTATTTTCTGTTTTAAAATCCTCTGGTGAAATTTTTTCTTTAATTTGTGAATAGGCATCAATTTCTTGGTTTAATAATAACGAGATTAGCACATTTTCCCTCTTGTTTCCTATTTCTTTTTGTTCTTTCTTCGTTTTTTCCTTTAACATAGACTTCATTGGTTTTTGAATCATTTTAATTCCTTGATGTTCCTTATATGCCCTTTTGTTTGCTTCTGCATAGATAGACTCTTTGGATATGCCATATTCCTTGGCAATTCGGTCAATATAAATTTCCCTTTCAATGCTATTGTCTACTTTTGAAAGAATTTTTACAATTTCATTTAAAAACTTTATTTTATCACTTGCTGTTTGGATATTCATCGATTGTTTCAAGTTTTTTACTTTAAATTCTACTAAAGAAATTGCATTTTCTACACACTTTTCAAAACGGCCACTACCATATTTTATCACATATTCATCTGGGTCTTTGGCATCTCCATCTAATTGTAAAATACGAATGTCACAACCTAAATTTTGCAAAATTTCCATTCCTCTCATGGTTGCTGCTTGTCCTGCTCCATCGGAATCGTACCCAATAATGACCTGGCTTGCATATTTTCGAAGGAGTCTTCCTTGTGCTTCTGTTAAAGCAGTTCCTAATGATGCTACCACATTGGTAATTCCCCTTTGATAAAGTGAAATGGCATCCATATAGCCTTCTACCATAATGATTTTATCTTTGCCACTTTTTTTAGCAATGTTTAGTCCAAATAAGTTTCTTCCTTTACTATACACAATATTTTCTGGTGAATTGATGTACTTGGGTTTACTATCATCTAGTACTCTACCACCAAAAGCAATGACTCGGTCTTGTACATCTTTAATCGGAAACATAAGCCTACTACGAAATTTATCGTAGAAGTTTCCCTTGTCCGATTTTCCAATTAAGCTAGATGCTAGCATTTCGTCCTCGGAAAATCCTTCTTGTTTTAACTTTTGGTATAGTTCATCATAATTTAAGGAAAAACCAATTTGGAACATTTGTAAAGTATTGTTATCTAGCTTTCGTTTTTTTACGTACTCTTGTGCCGATTTAGCTACTGGTTTATATAGGTTTTCATGGAAAAAACCGTGCTGCTATTTTATTAATTTGATACACTCTTTCTTTTCGTTTTATTTTTTCCATATCTTGCCCATCGGTTAAGCTAGGTAGAGTTATTCCACTTTTTTCCGCCAAAGCTTCAATGGCTTGTTTAAAATCCAAATTTTCAATTTTACTAACAAAGTGAATGACATCTCCGCCTACTCCACAACCAAAACAGTGAAAGATTTGCTTATCTGGCGACACAGAAAAAGAAGGGGATTTCTCGCGATGGAATGGACATAGTCCAAAAAAATTTCTACCACTTCTTTTTAACACTACATATTGTGATATCACGTCTACGATATCATTACTGTTTCTTATTTCATCTACCAATTCATCACTATATCGTGCCATTAAACCTCTAACCTTTCTTTTCTATTATATATTATTCGACGAATATGTCGTAATTCCCTCTTACTTCACATAAGATTTTTTGTCACATTTTGTCAAAAAAAGACTACGTATGCTTTGGATGGCACCTAGTCTTTTTACAGTTTTGTTTTTTAAATTACTTTTGACGTTATCTTGATACTATATAGGTTCAATTGCTTATGTGTTTTCTGTTCCGTTTCCATTTTCTTCAAATGGAATAAATTTATTTACAATACTTTGTACTGGTTCAATATGGTCAATTTCAAATTCTTGGAAAGAAGCATTTATTTTGTTATCTATCATTCCTTCTACTTCTTCTATGGAAGAATTTTCTGCAAGCACTAATTCACTTACTAGAATTTGTTTGGCATTAGATAACATTTTCTTTTCTCCGGTGGATAAACCTTTTTCTTTTTGTTTGAATGATAAATTACGAACAACATCTGCAATTTCATAAATATCGCCACTTTTCATTTTATCCATATTATCACGATATCGTTTGTTCCAATTGCTAGACATTTCTGTTTTATCTTCTTCTAAGATTTCAAATACTTTATCTGCGGATTGTTTATCAATAATTTCCCTTACGCCAATTTCTTCTGCTTTGTTTGTTGGTACCATTACCTTTACCTCTCCTGGCATCTTTAATATATAATAGGCCTGTTTTTCACCTAAAATATCCTTTTCTTCAATTGCATCGATGATTCCTGCCCCATGCATTGGGTAAACAATATGGTCTCCTACATTAAACATAGCTTTTTATGCCACTCCTTCCTGAATTTTAATAAATTTTTCTCTTTCTTCCGACATATCTATTATACTACAAAAATTACCAAAAGTCAAAAGATTTTTGGTAATTTTTTCTTGTCTTTTTAGTATTGTTTTCCGTTTTTTCTAATTCTCACTGGTAGAGCCAAATCCTCCCATTCTTTCTCCTGAAGCTATATCATCATCGGTTACTAGATACTTTTGGAAGATTCCTTGCCCAATGGCGTCTCCTTTTTTAATTTCAATATCTTCTTCTTTTATGTTATAAAAGGCAAACATGATATGTCCATCATTATCTGGATTGCCATAGTAGTCGCTATCAATCACTCCAATACTGTTTGCTAAAATTAATCCTTTTTTTCCAGGGTTGGAGCTACGATTTGCTAAAATTAGTACTTCATCACTTGGCATATATGCCTTAATTCCCGTTTTTACAAGAGTTGGTTTATCTCCTTTTTTTAAACTTGGTATGATGCAATCTTCTACTGCTTCAATATCATATCCTGCAGATGCTTTTGTTTTTCGAACTGGTAAATGAACTCCTGCATTTTCAAATCCCTTTGCTACTTCAAATCCACGTACTTTTTCCATTTCTTTTCTCCTCTCTATTAGACACTCTTACTGCTATATTTGCTAGTATTGCCGTAATCATGTCCTTTTTTTCCTTATTGTATTATAGTTAGCGTGAATTTGTCAATTCTTTTACCCTAAATTTTCTTTATCTTCATATAAGTATTTAAATATTATTTTTTTAAATTCACTCCTACAATTCCTCCGAACCATACCTGCTAAAACGGAAAATACAATCATTAATATGGCATATAGATTTACGCTAAATCCTGTTTGAATGAAACTGGAAATAAGGTATAGAATTATAATATAAATAAAGCCTATCACCCCACCGTTCATTAATCCATTTTTCTTTATTTTGCTTGAACTTAGGCTACTTCCAATTAATATGCTAATAATGGTAATCATTAAAATAATTGGTGCAATTGTACTTTCACTGATATTGGTGTAAGTTAATATAGCCGAAAATATAAATAATAATAGAAATGTAATAAAATAAGCAAGTGCAAGCCCTTTTATCATATGAAAAATACTATTTTTGCTTTCCATTGTTGTAGTTTGTGCTAAGTTTTTCATAATCTCCCTCCTCGTCTAGTAATATATATATGCCTATCCCTCAAAATTAGAACAACGAAAAACTCCCCTTTTAGGAGAGTTTTTCGTTTATTGATTCTAACTTTATAGCCATTTTTTGTAATCGTCAAAGGCGATAACTTAGGTCATTTATTATTGTGTTAGTATATTAATATTACCTTGTGGTGGTGTTCCGCTTACACTGTTGGTTGTAGTTTGAGAATTACTTTGTGACGTTGTTGTATTGGTTACTTCGGTTGATGTTACATTGTTTGCCTCATTGGTTGTATTTGTATTTGTCGTTTGTGTACTTTGTTCAGTTTTCTCACTTGTGGTTTGGATTTGTAATGGATGTCTTTCTAGGTATTCTTCTATGTTATATGTCTTTCCATTGTTTTCCATATAATAGGTATATACTCCTCCATCCACCACAAAGTAGGCATTATCTAATGCAGTTACTACCAATTCATTTCCTTTATTATCATAAATTCCATAACGTTTTACTTTTTTCGTACTGTTTCCTTCTTGCACATTTAAGTCTTTTCCAAAAACAATTGCTTTATAGCTTGGAATAATAAGCAAATTATTAACCGCCTTACCTGTTAAATTTCCTGTTGCTCCAGCAGAATAGCCAATGGTATCATATTCTAATGGTAAAATCAAATTCCCTTTTACATCAAACATACCCCATTTTTTATTACGACATACTGGAATTGCATTTTCAAATAATACATATTGGTTTGTTATATTGTTATTTGGAAATGTTGCTACTCTTACTCCAATTTGTTCATATTCTAAATGAATAACAATGTTTCCTGTGTTTCCTAACACTCCATATTTTCCATTTCTTCTTACCACATATAAACCATTACTTTTATCAATCATATTAATTTCATCATATAATAGATTAATCTTCGTTTCTCCATTTCTTGTTACAATCCCTTTTTTGTTGGTAGTATCTGTTACATAGAATTCTCCTGCATTTTCATTAAATACCATCTTACTATATCTTGAACCAATAACCTCTTCATTCTTGGCATTTACCACACCATACAAATTATTATCTTTCTTTACAACAAATAAATTATATAAAATTGCTTTTTGGTTATTGAATTCATCATCAATTCCTTCTTTATAACCTAATTTTTTAAATTGTGCCATGTAATTCTTGGTAAGATATGGTAAAGTATAAATTTGAATATTTTTACCTTCTTCGTTATAATCAAATGTTACATTAAATCCAATTTTAATGCCTTCTGGTGTGCAGTATAGTTTGTTATTTCTTTTTATAATGGTATCTGAAATTGTATAATCTTCATAGTCTTTGGTCTGGTTTGGTACTACTTTTGATATTTTATTTGAGTTTAAGAAAAAAGAAGCCGTTTCATTTTCACATTCTACCCAACATTTATTTTCATCTTCTGTATATAATTTAAATTCTCCTTTATGAGAATCGTATCCTAAATATGTAGCAATCCCCATAATATCTACATACATTTTTCCAGTAACATCTTCTTTTATAATAACACCTTCTGGTAAATTAACATTTTTCCCATCAATATAGACACGAAATGTGTTTTTTTGTATATAGATAATTGAATACATTATCGCAATAATAGCAATCACTACCACCGCAATACAGATTAATATCACTTTTGATATTTTCTTATTTCTTTCCTGTGCATCCTCTTTCTTGGTATTAAATTTTCCTCCACTAATTTGCATACAATACCTCCTATTCTTTTGTATACCCATATTTTTTATAAAATTCATCACGGAAATTTAATAAATTGTCTTTCTCTATTTCTATTCTAACTCTTTCCATCAAACTCGTCAAGAACCTTAGGTTATGAATGGATAATAATCGAACTCCTAAAATCTCATTTGTCTTTACTAGATGCCTAATATACGCTCTGGTATAATTTTTACAAGTATAGCAATCGCATTCTTGATCGAGTGGTTCCCAGTCTCTTTCATAAGTAGCATTTCGTACGACCACTTTTCCATTCCAAGTCATGGCCGTTCCATTTCTTGCAATTCTGGTTGGTAATACACAATCACACATATCAATTCCAGCAAGTGCTGCTTCAATTAAGTAATCTGGTGTTCCTACTCCCATTAAATATCTTGGCTTACTACTTGGTAATAATGGAGTAGTATATCGTAAAATATCCAAAAATTCTTCTTTTGGCTCTCCTACACTAATGCCACCAATCGCATATCCTGGAAGGTCTAGTTTTATTAAGTCTTCTACACTTTGTTTTCGTAAATCTTTGTAAAATCCACCTTGTACAATCCCAAATAAACTCTGCTTGTCCGTATTTTTATGTGCCTCTTTGCAACGAATGGCCCATCTTGTAGTTCGTTCCATGGAAGCTTTGGTGTATTCATATGTCGATGGGTATGGGCAACATTCATCAAATGCCATCATAATATCTGATCCTAAGTCATTTTCAATTTCTACTACTTTTTCTGGTGATAAAAAGTGTCCACTCCCATCTAAATGAGATTTAAATGTAACACCTTCTTCTGTAATGGTTCTTAATGCTGCTAAACTAAAAACTTGGAATCCTCCACAATCGGTTAAAATCGGTCTATCCCAATTCATAAACTTGTGTAGACCTCCTGCTTCTTTTATTAGCTTGCTTCCTGGTCTCAAGTATAAGTGATAGGTATTTGATAAAATAATTTGTGCCTTTACTTCTTCTTTTAGCTCCTCTGGAGTCATACTTTTTACCGTTGCTTGTGTTCCTACTGGCATAAAAATTGGTGTTTGTATCTCTCCATGTGGTGTATGGATTACCCCTCTTCTTGCTCCAGAATTTTTATCGGTATGTAATAATTCATAAGTCACTGCTGGCTTCATATTTTCTCCTTTCTTATTATCCTCTATTTTCTAATCTGACTTCTATCTTCTAACAAATAAACATGGCATCTCCAAAACTAAAGAAACGATACTTCTTCTTTACTGCCTCTTCATAGGCTCTCATAATATAGTCTTTTCCAGCTAAAGCGGATACTAGCATAAGAAGAGTCGATTGTGGTAAGTGGAAATTGGTAATTAGTGCGTCTAAGCATTTAAACGAATATCCCGGGTAGATAAAAATATTGGTATCTCCTTCGGTTTCTTTTACTATTCCATTTTCATCTGCCACGGTTTCTAGTACTCTACAAGAGGTCGTTCCTACTGCAATGATACGTCCACCGTTTTCCTTTGCTTGGTTTATTTTTTCGGCATCTTCTTTTGTTAAATAAAAATGTTCGGTGTGCATTTTATGTTCTTCTATGGTTTCTTCTTTTACTGGACGGAAGGTTCCAATTCCTACATGTAGTGTAACATTAGCAATTTGCACTCCCTTTTTTTCTATCTTATTTAGTAATTCATCGGTAAAGTGTAGTCCCGCTGTTGGAGCTGCTGCAGAACCTTCGTATTTTGCATACACGGTTTGATAGCGTTCTTTTTCTTGTAGGGTTTCATGAATGTATGGTGGAAGTGGCATAAGTCCTATTTTATCCAAAATTTCTTGGAAAATTCCGTTATAGTGAAATTGTACTTTTCTGGTTCCGCCCTTCCATAGTTTCTAAAATTTCAGCTTGTAATAGCCCATCTCCAAAAATTACCTTTGCACCAGTATGTAGTTTGTTCCCTGGTCTTACAATACTTTCCCAAACATCGTCTTCGATACGGTTTAGTAATAAAAATTCTACCTTGGCTCCTGTTTCTTTTTTGCCATATAGCCTTGCTGGTATTACTTTGGTATTATTTCGAACTAAGCAGTCTCCTGGTTTAAGATAATCCACAATGTCTTTAAAACTTCTGTGTTCGATTGTTTGATTTTTTTTATCTAATACCATAAGCCTTGATAGATCTCTTTTTATGGTGGGATGTTGTGCGATTAGTTCTTCTGGTAAATTGTAATTAAATTCTGAAACTTTCATGTCAGTGGTTTCCTTTCTCATTATTTTGCTCTTTTTTGTTATATTTTCAATAAACTTTTAAGAACCCCCAGTCACCTTAAATAAAGGGGCCTTTTTGCATGTCTTTGTAGAAGAGTGCATTTTCCTCTTTTTATGATTAATGATTACATTGTGTTTTCTTCTTTTTTCTCAATGATGACACTAGCGTTTTGAAAGGCTTTGCTTATGACTTGTCTTATTTTTTCAATGATATTACTTGGTTCTTTGAATTCTTCTATTTTATAAGAATAGTCAAAATCTTCTTCATGGTTTGGTTTCATGGTATATACTTTACTATCTAGTCCAGTATAGCCAGATGTTGTTTTAATATTATTATTCATATAATCACGGTACCATTCTTTTAGTCCTTCTAAACGTTCTTCTTTGTAACCATATTGGGCGTAATCGTGTAATTCTGGTCTTTGTAGTCCATTCTCTTTTGCAATTCTTTCTAAAGAATGTAGAAACTCATGGATAAATACTTCTTCTGGGAAAGTGTTTACTCTGGTATCGTATTTATAGGTATAGTTTCTTTCTTCGTTTGGTAAACGAATATTGGAAAATCCAATTCCTAAATAATCCATTCCTCCAAGACCAATCCAGTCATAAACTGGAATATCTTTTTGATGTTCATTATCTCCTAAACGTAAACATACAAAAATGTGGTCATAGTTTTTTCCTTCCAAATATGGTGCAATCATTTTTTCTACATTTTCTGGTCCTGCAAAATAGCCGTTTTGGTTGTCATAGGAAAGTGTTGTAATTGGGTCAGCAATCGTAATAAAATCATAGTTTACCTTCATTTTCCCTTTGGATAATTCTTCACAAGAACTTTTAAAACGAGATATATTTTGTCTCATATCCGAAACATCGGTACTATTCATCGCAAGTTTAATTTCATTTTTTGTACCATTTTTTTCGATTACCACATCCGTATTCGTAAATACAAAACAAGCAAAATTCCAATTCGTATCTTGTGGCTGATAGCCAGACTCAATGGTAAAATCGGAAAACCATGCCGTTCCTGTACAATTATCATCATATCCACCTAAACGAAAACCTACTTTTACACTGGTTCTATTTTTAGAATTAAAAATAAATTCTAGTTTTTGCCAATCTTTTGTTCCTGTAATGCTTTTTGACTTTTCTACTGTATCCGCAATACATATATGTGCTCCTCCAATGGATGCTTCCTTCCCTGTTTTGACTTCTTTTGTTTTTACCATACAAGTTACTTTATATGGTGTATTTGGTGTTACTGTAATTTCTTTATAAAACATCGCATCATTTTCCACATTCGATTGAATACGATAACTATCATACTTAGAATATTTAACCTCTTTATCTCGTTTAAATTCCGATGTATATAACTGATACTCACTTCGAACAAACTCATTAAAATTCTTTTCCTCAAACCTTTGGTACAAACTTACCGCAACAAATATCAAAATAACAACAAATGCCATATATAAAATTCTACTTTTGGTATTCTTATTTTCTTTCGTCTCCATATTTCCCCCAACTAAAAAATCTAGTACCATTATACTAGATTTTTTTCTATTATACAATGCTTTTTTCGTTTTCCTTTTACTTTTCCTAGTAACATCGTTTTGCTGGCATTCATTTGACATAATATGGAAAATGTGGTATGATTAAACTAACTGAATGGTAAAGGAGGTACAGTATGAATGGTCGGGATATTCTAGACACACTAAACAATTCCGATTCTTTTTACCTTAATGCATTAGCTTTTGAGGATGCTATTGAGAATGGGAAATGTTTTGTACTGGATACTCCAGATCTGGCACTAGAGTTTTTGAGCCTCTACACGGTTTTACAAACTACTAAAGAAGCGGAGTATGTACGGCATGACCTTGCTAAATTATATAAAACCTATAACCGTATTAATCTTACCTTAAAGACCAAAAACAAAATTGCCAGTACAGATTTTTTATCCAGTCCATCGCCGGAGAAATTTTATTTCGTTCTTCGGGACAACACTTGCTTTAAATTATCCTAAAGCAAAAACGGGTTGCAAACAAAATTTGCGACCCATTTTTTATTGTTTTAACCAATTTCTCTTTCCTCATCCTCTTTTGCGACCCTATAACGATCTGTATGTTGTTTTTGATTTGCTTCTTCTGCCATATCTGATTTTCTTATATATTCTAATAGTTCTAATTCACATATTCTTTTGATTTTCTCCTCTGGTGTTCGTTCTGAATCTCTCATAATGTTATCAATTGTTGCTTGACTAGTCGTATAAGAAGTAACACAATATTTCTCTTGAAATTCCTTTCTTGCACTATTTTCCTTTTTTCCTTTTAGTACTTCCATTTCAACGAGACTCTTCCTTGCTTCTGAAGGTCTAACTTCTAATGTTCCTGCCACATAATGAACCACTTTATCAGGAAGTTTCGCTTTCTCTCTTTTATGCATATAATTATATAATTGCATTGTTCCAATACTTTTATACTTTTCATAAGAACTGTTTGCTCTTTCAAATTTTTCTTCACTAATGTCATATGCTTTAAGCATACTGTCTTGGTCTGTTTTACCTTCTCGCACTTGTTGAACTGCAGCACATAACAAAAAATTTTCTATTACAGAAACAGCTTCTAACTCCATGGGATTAAATTTTTTATCTTCCCCGTGTTTCTCTTATTGCACTGCTAACAATATCTCTACCTGCTTGTGTGCTAATATCTGTTAGATTTGCTTCTGGGTTTTTTATTTTGATTTTCTCAATCCCTGCAGAAAATGCTTCAAACCTAGGCATTAATTCCTTTTTGTTTTTAACATCAAAACCATTTTTTCTGTATAAATCAACTAATTTAAAGATATTTACTCCACTTAATCCCCTTCGGCATTCTTCATATACCTTTAATTCTGATAAATAGCTTTTATACTTATCATACGCCTCTAAAATCTTCTTATCTTTAATTTGGTCTCTACCACACATTTTTTTCATACGTACTCACTTCCTTTGTATTCATATACTTCTATTTTACAACATTTTACATAAAATTGCAAGTTTTATGTAAAATTCCGCCATTTTTCTCTAATTTTCCCTCACATTTTCAATTAATTCCTTACATTCTTTCCAATCGATTACTTTTAAAATATCGTATTCCTTTTGCATTCTATTTAAAATCTGTTTTGTTTCATCTTTGGAGTCCAAATCTGCTACAATAATATCTTTTACCCATTCTTCTTTTCCATATAAAAAACGAAACAAAATGGAACGTATAAAACCTTCAATTCTTTGTTCCTGATTTTTTACCGCAATGACCATATAAATGCCATCTGACTTTAATTTTGTATAGGTACATATGTATATTACACTTTTAATAATCTCGATTAAGCCATAAAGTGCTAATGTCCACAGGATTGCATTTAAAACAAATTGTTCCATGTTACATTCCTCCCTAAAAACTAGTATATGCAACTTCGGCAAAATTGGTTACACTTAACTTCAATTTACGTATCCTTACAAAGCGTTGCAAAAAAGCCCCTTTAACTGAACATTAACGTAACTATTGTGAAAACAAGAAAATTTTATTGCTTTCTTAATTTGCTTATGTTATGATAAATACTGGTTATAATAAAAAAATAAAGAGAATTTTATTTTTTAAAGAAAGGAATGTGAAGTGATGAAATTTGAAGAATGGGAAGGATTTCAAAGTGGAGACTGGCAAAAGGAAATTGATGTACGTGGTTTTATTCAAGCCAATTACACACCATATGAAGGAGATGCTAACTTTTTAAGTGCTCCTACTGATAAAACCAAAAAACTATGGGAAGAAGTATTAAAATTGTATAAAAAGGAAAAAGAAAATGGTGGAGTTTTGGATATTGATACCAAAACCATTTCTACCATTTCTGCACACGAAGCAGGCTATATTGATAAGGATTTAGAAGAAATTGTTGGGCTTCAAACTGACAAACCTTTAAAAAGAGCCATTATGCCTTTTGGTGGTATCAAAATTGTAGAAAAATCTTGTACTGCCTATGGAAGAGAAGTTGACCCTGACGTAAGCCGTATTTTTCACACGATTCGTAAAACACATAATGACGGAGTATTTAGCGTATATACTCCAGACATTCGTGCTGCTAGAAGTTCACACTTAATTACTGGGCTTCCAGACGGTTATGGACGTGGAAGAATTATTGGAGATTACCGCCGTGTAGCTCTATACGGTGTGGATGTGCTAATTTCAGAAAAGAAGGAACAATTAGAACATTTAAATGTAGATGTTTTAACCGAGAATATCATCCATGAAAGAGAAGAAATTTCGGAACAAATTGCTGCTTTGGAACAATTAAAAGTAATGGCTCTTAAATATGGTTTTGATATTGCAAAACCAGCAAGCAATGCAAAAGAAGCCATCCAATGGACCTATTTTGCTTACCTTGCTTCTGTAAAAGATCAAAATGGTGCTGCTATGAGTTTAGGTCGTGTTACCACTTTCTTAGATATTTATATTGAGCGAGATTTACAAAATGGCACTTTAACCGAAGAACAGGCACAAGAACTAATGGATCATTTTGTGATGAAATTACGTTTAATTCGTTTCTTACGAACACCAGAATATAACGAATTATTTAGTGGAGACCCTGTTTGGGTAACCGAATCCATTGGTGGTATGGGAATTGATGGAAGAACTTTAGTTACCAAAAACTCGTATCGTATGTTATACACACTTATAAACTTAGGACCTGCACCAGAACCAAATATGACGGTTCTTTGGTCAACAAGACTTCCTAAAAGTTTTAAAGATTTTTGTGCTGATTTATCCATTAAAACCTCATCAATTCAATATGAAAATGATGATTTAATGAGAAAATATTGGGGTGATGATTATGGAATTGCTTGTTGTGTATCTGCTATGCGAATTGGAAAACAAATGCAATTCTTTGGTGCTAGATGTAACCTTGCCAAAACCCTACTTTATGCCATCAATGGTGGAAGAGACGAATTATCTGGTAAGCAAGTAACTCCAAGGTTTGAACCAGTTACCTCCGAGTATTTAGACTATGATGATGTTATGGCAAAATTTGATACCATGATGGATTATGTTGCAAAAATTTATATAAAAGCCCTAAATGCCATTCACTTTATGCATGATAAATACTCCTATGAAGCCATCGAGATGGCTCTTCATGACCACGAAATTTTAAGAACCATGGCATGTGGAATTGCTGGACTTTCGGTTGTAGCGGATTCCTTATCTGCAATTAAATATGCAAAAGTAAAAGTAATTCGTGATGAAACTGGTCTTGCTACTGATTATCAAGTTGAAGGCGATTTTCCAAAATACGGAAACGATGACGACCGTGCCGATGAAATTGCCGTTATGCTTACCAAAACCTTTTTAAAGAAACTAAAAAAATATCAAACTTACCGAAATAGCAAAACTACCTTGTCTATTTTAACCATTACTTCTAATGTTGTTTATGGAAAAGCAACAGGAAACACCCCAGATGGAAGAAGAGCTGGAGAACCTTTTGGTCCTGGTGCCAACCCACTTCATGGAAGAGATGTAAATGGTGCTTTAGCTGTTATGAATTCTGTTAGTAAACTTCCTTATGAATATGCCCAAGATGGTATTTCTTATACCTTCTCAATTACTCCAACTACCCTTGGAAAAGACGAAACTGCAAGAGTTCATAATTTGGTTTCCATGCTAGATGGATACTTTATGAGGGAAGGACATCATATTAATGTAAATGTATTTGATAAAGCTTTATTAGAAGACGCTATGGAACACCCAGAAAAATACCCACAACTTACCATTCGTGTTTCTGGTTATGCCGTGCATTTTACCAAATTAACACGTGAACAACAATTAGATGTTATTCATAGAACCATTCATGAAAGAATGTAACATCTCCCCAGTCACCTTCGGTGACAGCCCCTCCCAAATAAAGGGGCCTTTTTCTATGGGGTAATGCCTTCGTCGTTTTAGATATCGTATAAGGAGATATTATATATGGAACATTTTAATAAAGCCAATATGGCACGAATTCATTCATTTGAGACAATGGGAACCGTGGATGGTCCACGGGCTTCGTTTTGTTGTCTTTTTTCAAGGGTGTCATCTTCGTTGCCTATATTGCCATAATCGCGATACTTGGGATTGTAACTTACGGTGAAATTATTACTTTAGATAATTTAGTGGAAAGAATAAAACATTATCAAACCTACTTTCGTGCTTCTGGTGGTGGTGTTACCCTTTCTGGTGGAGAACCCTTATTACAACCAGATTTTGTGCTTTCTTTATTAAAAGAATTAAAAACATACCACATTCATGTGACAATTGATACTTCTCGGTATGATTACTCTAACTGAAAAAATAAAAGAAATTATCCACTTAACGGATTTATTTTTACTAGACATTAAACATATTAATCCACAGAAGAGCAAAAACTTAGTAGGATTCTCAAATGAAAAAGAACTTGCTTTTGCAAGATATTTAAGCAGTATTGGAAAACCTATGTGGATTAGACAAGTTATTATTCCTAGCATAACCGACGATGAAGAAGATTTAAAAACATTAAAAGATTTCCTTTCTTCTTTACAAACAGTAGAAAAAGTAGAACTTTTAAAATATCATAATATGGGAAAATTTAAGTGGGACAACTTAGGTTATCCTTATGAATTAGATAATATTTCGCCTGCTACGGATGAAGATATTGTAAGAGCTAAAAGAATATTGAATCTATAGAAAAAGCTACTAATAAGGTTTTCTCTTTATTAGTAGCTTTTTTAGAACTATACATATTTCTTTTCGAAAAATGACTTTATAAATAAAAATTTTGGTTTCCTTTGTTAGAGTGATTTTTAATATTTTTGTCTACATATTTGATACTTTTGTATGTTTTAATCTGTTTCAGTATCTTTTTTATTACTGTATTCTTTTACACTTTGAAACATATCCTCCTTGATGTTTTCTTCTTTTCCTTCCTTACCTTCTGAATTTTCTTCTTGGACATCCTCGCCTTCTGAATTTTCTTCTTGACTATCTTCGCCTTCTGAATTTTCTTCTTGACTATCTTCACCTTCTGAATTTTCTTCTTGGCTATCTTCGCCTTCTGAATTTTCTTCTTGGCTATCTTCGCCTTCTGAATTTTCTTCTTGGACATCCTCGCCTTCATCATCTTCTTTTTGGCTATCTTCACTTATAATGTTGCCTACTTTTTCTGTTTTAGTTTGTAGCAACACAGTTTGCTCTTGTACTACTGTTGGCTGTGCAATAGCTCCACAATATCCTTTTCTTGTACAAAATCCATTTTGGAAATCATGGTCAAAATACACATGATAATATACCCCACATGCTTTGCAACGAAAATCATATCGTGAACAATAATCATTTGGATTCGGATTAGGATTTGATATTTGACTAGTATCCACCAATTCTCCATATGCAGGCGATTTTATAAGCTCCATTAATCCCATATTTCTATACGTCCCATATCCATGATTATGTGCTGTAACTATTTTCACATCTTTACATCCTTCGCATGTTAATGTGCTATTTCCATCATAGTTATAGTCATGAGGCCTTACTTCTCTTGCCTCTATGCATATACAATATCGTATATGCTCTGCATCACTTTTATGTTCCCATTCTCCATATTGGTGGTTTGTATGATATTGTCTCTTGCACATATCACCACACAACTCACAATCATAATACTCATAAATTTGGGCATATATTTTTACGAGCTTAAGTTCGCCAATCGGTACACAAGTACCTTCTTCCTCTACATGTTCTTTACATACTATACAATCTTTTACCTCTATATGCGTATCATTAATCCCTGTACGCTGATAAGAAGAAATTTCATAATTGCAAGACTCTTTCTCTTCCGTCTCAAATGTATTATTGCAATTAGAACACATTTTTATTGCTTTAATCATATGCGTGCCGTCTTGATTTGCTTCTACATTTGTTTCCTTTGTTATAAGTACATGTGAGGCCGTCTGTTTTGTGCCACAGTGTAAACACTCTCTTTCATCATACATATCATCTTTAGAAATCCATTCTCCCCAAATATGCTTTTGTATTGAATTTTCTGGTGGTTCTGGGCTTATTTCCTCAACTTTCTCTTCATCACTGAATGGTTCTTGTATGACTTCTTCCTCTTCACTTTCATCCATATATAGTTCAACTATATCGGATTGTTTCATACTCAAAGCAACATTTTGACTTTTACTTTCATTACTTTTTGTATCCATTAATGAATTTATATCCAAACTAGTATTTTGTTCTTCTTTTATTACAGTTTGGTTACCATTTTCTTTGAAAAGAAGTTTTTTACTTATTTCAGCCTTTTCATCCTCTACCTTATCCTCCTTATTTTCTGTCTCTTCTTTGTCTTCCAATGGATTATGGAATAATTCAGCCATAAGGGATTTTTCTTGTTGATTATCTTTCTCTTCCTGTTCTTCTTGCTGCTCCTCCTTTGTCGTTGGTACTTCTACTTTTATCTTGGATTCTTTGGTATGGTATCCTACTACTCCTAATAAAAGTAATACCATAATGGTAGCACTACCAACATTCCGCATCTTTTTGCTCATCATTCTTTCCTCCATTTTGATTTTGAACTCTCATGTTGTCACATTTTTATAAAATCATTTTTCTACTAAAAGCAATCAAATATCGATTGCTTTTTCTTAAAAGGTGCACTCCTCACCTATTTTTAATTATATATCATTTGTTTCCAAAAATCAATTTATTTGCAACATCACATTATGGTAATTCCTACAAATTCCAATAAAATTCCTGCCATTACTCCAACAACATATAATAATCCTATAATACTTACATTTTCTTTTATGCTTTTATTGACCTTACAAAGAATTAAAATACCTACTCCTGCACCTACTAATAACCCTGCAAGCATAGTTGAAACCGTAATCACACCAGATAAGTATAATTGTGTTAGTAAAACAGAGGATGCACAATTTGGTATAAGTCCGATTATTCCTGCTAAGATTGGTCCTAGGATTGGCTTATTTAAAATAAGGTTTGCTATCGTTTCCTCTCCAATTAGATAAATAACCGTATTTAAAATAAAAGATATGATAAGAATGTAGATAAATACACTAATGGTATGTTTTATAGAAGACTTTAAAATTCCACCCTCTTCACAATGACAATGTTCTTGTTCACAAACTTCTGTAATTTTATTTTTCTCTTCTTTTTTAATAAATTTTCTTACTACAAAATCAATAATAAATCCCGCTAGCATTCCTATTAGTAATTTCACAGCTAAAATTTTTATAATTATTTCAAATGGTACTGCTTCGGATAAAAGAATGGGTAACATTTCATCCGAAGTAGATAGAAAAATGGCAATTAACGTTCCAAGTGTAATAATTCTTCCTGCATATAGATTGGCTGCCATAGCCGAAAAGCCACATTGTGGAAAAATTCCTAATATGCTTCCTAAAGCTGGCCCAAACTTACCAGATTTTTGCACAATTTGTTTTGTTTTATTGCTTGTTTTATGTTCAATATATTCCATCATAAGATATGCCACAAACAAAAATGGCAATAACTTAATACTATCTTTTAAGGTATCTAATACTACTTCTAACATATTTTCTCCTTCTTTTTCTAAAATGAATATCTCTTATCATACCACATTTTCCAAAAAATAACAAGAAAAACGTGCCTCTATAATCTGGCACGTTTTTCTAAAAGCTTACATTGCAACAGGAAGAATCGTCATGGGCTCCCATGCGAACCATCCATTCGGTCTTACTTTCGGAATTCCTAATACATCAATAAATCCCTCTTGTTTGCAAAGTTCAATGAACATATTCGCCACATCATCTGCAATAATCTGACAAATATTATATGACGGAATTTCAACACTCAGGTCACCGTCTGTTTTAATTCCCTTATATCTCGGATTTTTGTTATACTTATCCGTGTACTCAACATCAATCTTACCTACTATCTTATTCTTATACAGAATAGCAAACAGTAAATCTGACATTTCGTTTTTCTCACGAATTTGGCTTTTTAATCCTTCGATAATAGGAAGTGCCTTGTCTCGTGGTATATTTGCTACACGAACCAACGGCATAACATCGCTTTGCCTCATCTCCCGAATGGTAATGTCTCCTTTTGTAATGCTGTACATCTTTCTTTCCTCCTTAATTAGCTTTCTTGCTTTATGTATATAATCGTATCACATATTCTTATTTTTTTCAAATTTTATCTTCTATATTGGTATTAGTTCACTTTTTTAGTTACTTAACAAATCCTCTGTTTGTTCTTATTCTTCTAAAATTCCCTTTATTCTATCCATATTTTCCATCACACAATTATACCCATATTGATAACAACTATCTAGTTTTTCTACATCTAATAAGCCTACTTTATCGGTATATACACTTAGTACCAAATCACTCATTTCTAAACTTTCTTCTGATATTTTACTTCCCATAATGTCAATAGTTTTCATGACAATGTCCATAATATTGCTCTCCTCATCCACTGGGTCTGCGTCAAATTTTACAGCAATTACTTTATCTGCTCCTTGCTTTTTTACTTCGTATACTGGTACATTGTCTAGTACTCCACCATCCATAAAGGCATGATTTTCAAATTCACAAGGGGTAAATACAGCAGGGAAACTACTACTCGCACGTACTGCTTTTCCTACAGTAATGTTGGTAATGTACTGAGAAGTATCTTCTATTCCTCCAGGAATGTAATTGGTAAAAACATATTCTTTGGAGTTCATAATATCTACACTGGGAATGACAATTGGCATTTTTATTTGGTTTAATTTTTGAATTCCTTTTTTATAAGCAATTTTGTTGTAAATGGTTTCTAAACTTTTTCCCGTTTTTAGCCCTTGAATGGTATTCTTTCGGTTCATCATAAAGTTACCAATTCCTGAAACAATTGGTCCACTACTAATATATACGAGTTCCTCGGCATATCGTTTAAATAGAATATATATGTAATATGGCGAATACCCCATGGCATAAAGAGAAGCCACCAAACTTCCTGCACTTGTTCCCCCAATTATATCAATTTTTATCCCATTCTCTTCTAATGCTTTTAGCACTCCTGCATGAGCAATCCCACGAATTCCGCCTCCAGATAAAGCAATTCCTAATTTCATCTTGTCACCTACCTCGTAAATAGTATTTCCTATTTACAATATGTTTAAACCTCTATTTTTGTTATTTGGGAAGTTTTGCTTTTACATTTTTCACAAAAAAAGGTTAGTGTAAAATCTTAATAACAAAATTATTTTACATAAATTGACTTTGGGGTAGAAATTTGGTACAATAAAATTATAATAAATGTGTAAAGGAGTGTACCAATGACTACAATTAATGATGCAAAGTTATGTTCCAAACAAGAATACTGTACAGATTGTCCTATCCGAAAAAGATGCCCTAATCGGCCTGCTTTCTATCATCTAAAGAAATTTATAAATATTTTAGAAGATTCAAAAAGTGCCTTTCTTTTTATTAGTACAATCATTGGAGATGATCTATTTTCTTCTTATGAACTTGCTAATGAATGTTGGAAGACTATCTGGAAAAAACGTAACCGTGAAGTATCATTACATCCAGAGTACTCTGAAAATTAACACTTCTTTTGCCGACCGCCATTATCGTCGGTATATCTATTAACCCACTTCTTAAAAAGTTGTGGGTTTGTCTTATTTAGTGTTTGTTTTATGTAAAACATATGGTATACTATAGCTATCAAAAAAATTTGAAAGTAGGATTTTTCACATGTCACGGAAAAGATTTCCCATGGTACGAAAAATCTTAAGAGGTGTTGGCTACCTATGCAATTGGGTGATTTACTCTGCTTTTTTACTCTCATCCGCTATGGTAAGTAACGCAACATAAAAAAAGCATCCCTACAGTAGTTAGGGATTGCCTTTTTTATGTTGTTCTACATTAAATTTCTGTGTATGGTAACATTGCGATGTGTCTACATCTTTTAATTGCAATGGTAATATCTCTTTGATGTTTTGCACATGCTCCTGTTGCTCTTCTTGGCAATATTTTACCTTTTTCGTTAATGAATTTTTTTAATTGGTCTGGATTTTTATAATCTAGTACAAAGTTTTTGTCTGCACATAGTGGACATACCTTTTTTCTTACTTTGCGAAATCTTGGATTATAATCTTCATCCCCATTATTCATTCTATTATTTCTTCTATTATTTTTTTTGTCTGCCATTTTTTCTTTTCCCCCTATCTTTGTTTTAGAATGGTAGGTCATCATTAGAAGAAATTTCAAATTCTGGGCTTTGGGTTGCTACATTTCCAAATGTATTTTCAAAGCTTGCTCCTGCATCACCATCACGTTTGCTATCTGCAAAATAAGCTTCTTCTGCAATAACTTCTGTTACATAATGCTTTTGTCCTTGATCATCATCCCAAGTTCTTGTTTGAATTCTTCCAATTACTCCTACTTGTTGTCCTTTTTTAAAGTATTTACTACAAAACTCTCCTGTTTTGCTCCATGCCACAATATTAATAAAATCGGCTTGTCTTTCTTCTCCTTGTCTTGCAAATCTTCTATTAACAGCAAGTGAAAATCTTGCCACTAGTGTATTATTAGTTTGTGTATACCTTACTTCTGGATCTTTTGTTAATCTTCCCATTAAAATTACTTTGTTCATATTTTTTACCTTACCTTTCTTTTCATTAAAGGTTCCTAATTCGTTTTTTTGTACATTTAGTTTTCTTTTTTTACAACGATAAATTTAATAATATCGTCTGTAATTCTGTAGTTTCTTTCTAATTCTGTAATTAGTTCTGGGTTTGCTTCAAAATTGATTAACACATAATAAGCTTCTTTGTTCTTTTTTACTTCATATGCTAATTTTCTTTTTCCCATTTCTTCTACAGATTCTACTTTTCCATCAGTATTAATCAAGTCAGAAAACTTTTGAATAAGGCTTTTTAGTCCTTCTTCTTCTAAACTTGGATTAATAATGATAATACTCTCGTACTTATTCATTATTTCACCTCCTTTTGGCTTATAACCCATACTCCCTTTTTATACGGTATGAGTAAGGAAAAAAGCAATGCTTTTTCTCAAACATTGCTTATTTTACCATAAAAGTATAGGTTTGTCAAACGGATTTTTCAGGATTTTTGACCCTAGTGATGCGAGTCGATAAGAGCATCGACCCCTACAGCCCAATGATATACGCTGTCTCTTGGCTTTTTCCATCCCCATCTGTTATCTTAATGCTATTTGATTTCAAAGAAATACAAGGACGAAGCCCAAATGTACAAAAGTTACCTTTTGTACCACCTCCTGAATTTGCATTACACATCCAGTAATTATTCAAGTCGATAGCCAAACCACAACGCACATAGAAACTTACACCAGTCACGTCAGTTGAGTACCAACCAACTTGCTTGGACGCAAGCCAGTAATCCTGTCCTGTTGAGTACATATTAGCTCCTTGTAGTGCTGTTAGGTCTGTTGTATAATTCGTATCTCCATTATAGCACCCTGTATCTCCACTTATCCATCCACTTGGAATAGTCCATGAATTGGGTATAAAAACAGTATCTATTTTTTCTTGTATCTTCCCTTCACTATCTCTTTGCTTATTTTTATCTACGAATATCCCGTTTCTCATTGTTGATATACTTCCAACACATCTTCCATCATATGCATACATTGGATTTACATATTTTTCCGCTTCGTTATTTAGTTTTTCTATTACTCCATTATATGCCGCTTTTCCTTCTTCCCAGTTACTTCCTCCTAATGTCACATCTTGTACATTCTTATCTGATATAATCTGCAATCCATATTCTGAATCTTCTGGATACAATACTCGAAACATTACAATTCCATTATCTCCTACTGTTGTTACTCCTGTATCGTACTTTATATAGTCTCCTGCTTCTAGTTTAGAAATAGAAATTCCTAATGTAATATGATTTGACGTTCTTATCATTCCATCTTCTGCTTCAATTCTAAAATAGCAATCTCTTTTTTCTTTCGCTAATTCAATTTTTTCAATTTCTGTCTTTATTTCTCGAACATTCGAGCCATAAGAATATGACTTATATTCTTGTTCATTAATTATTAATGTCAGTTTTTTAATCCCATTTGTTTTATCAACTGCGTACATTTTAACATTTGCAAAATCTTTATTTGTTCCTATTACTTCTATATTCAATATCTCATTTATTTCTACTTTTGTATTCTCCTCTGGTATGGTATAATATACCACCCCATCCATTTCAACACCCTTTACATAATAAATACTATGGCTTCTTTCATTCATGATATATAAATCAGTAAGTGCTTCTGAAGGGTTACTTTTATATTTTTTATACTCTTGCCCATATGTTAAATGAAGATTTTCTAATGCTTCTAAATCGATCACATAGTATGTATTACTATCATTTGGATTCTTGGATTGTATCTGATTTACATTTTCATATTTTGTTTGCAAAATTGGAATTGAATGATAGTTTGAATAATATAAATCTACTTTATCTTTTAGTTTGGTAATATCTTGATACATGCTATTTAATGCTTTTATTTTTGCTGATGTTGAAATATTATAAATGATTGTACTTGTAATAATCATCATAATAATAATGGCAATAGAAAGTGTTACTAATGTAATTCCTTTTTTATCTTTTATATTTTTCTTTGTCATTTGCATTTCCTCCGTTTTTTCTTACGTATATCTTACTATGAAATGAAATTTATTTCAACTGTTTTCGATAATTTTATAAATTCTCTTTTGCAAATGATATCGTTTATTTTCAAGGATGACCATGCTCCATAAGTAGCAAATGATAAATAGAATGGCAATGTTTTTGTAGTAGTAGATGGCAATACTGGATACCATGGTAAATAAAATCATGGTAGTATTGGATATGTAATTGGTTAACTCTATGGATTTTTTTCTTCCTTTTATTATATGAATACATGCTTTTACGACTCTTCCTCCGTCTAATGGATGAATGGGTAGTAAATTAAATAAGGCAATTAGTAAATTAGCATAAATAATTTCTTGGTATAATGCTGTTTCTAAATTTTGTCCAAATACTATGGTAATTATCATGATAATGAGATTGGTGATGGGGCCAAAAATAGCAATGCATAATTTTTTCATTTGTAGCGCATTTCCTTTTACTATTTTTTTATTGTATTCTTTGGGAAGTACTTCAAATTCGACGCTTAATCCAAATGGCATGATTTTTAATGCTTTTGGTTTTAGTCCCATGAAAATTCCACAAACGAGATGTCCCATTTCGTGTAAGAATGCAAATAGCATGAGCATGGCATAGATGTGGATTTGTTTTGTAATATAGAAAATAATGGCAAATAGAAATAGTTTTAAATTGACTTTTATGTTCATATGTATGTTTCCTTTCTATGGTGTAGGTCAGATACATTCGTGGTCCTTTATAAAAATTGACCCCTGCAGTTAAAATTCTAATATGTCACGTGGGTTTAGGTAGTTGTCGTTTCTAATAATTTCAAAATGTAAATGTGGTCCTGTGGATTTTCCAGTTGAACCTACCTCGGCAATTTCTTGTCCTTGTGAAATAACATCTCCTTCTTTTACGTATAGTTTACTGCAATGGGCATATAGTGTACTTACATCATTATTGGTAATTTTAATATGATACCCATAGTCTCCATACGTACTAGATACACTTACAGTTCCTTCCATAGAGGCTTTTATGACAGTGCCTGTGTTTGCTGCAATATCAATTCCACTATGATTTTTACTAACAATTGGATTTGCTACGTCCCTTGCTCCAAATTCTGATGAAACAATTCCTTCTACGGGTTTTATAAAAGAAAACTTTGTCTTTACATATTCTTCGTCCGTCATTGGTGGTAATTCTTCGCTTGCTACTTTGTTCCCCTCTAATGCTCCCTCTTCTAGTTCTGCTCCTCCTATGCCATCTGTTGTTTCATCTTGCTCTATGGTTCCATTTTTCCCTGCTAGTGCTCCTATTCTAATTCCATTTTCTTGGTTTTCTTCTTTACGGTTTCCACTTTCTTTGCCTATCTGTTCATTACTCTTTGTCTCTTCGCTTGTGTTTTCTTTGGCTATATTTTCTTTACTTTCGTCTTTTCCCCCTATATTTTCTTTATCTATATCCTTTCCTTCTTCATTGTTTTCTTTATGTGCTTCTCCTTCTTGGTTTGGAGCTTCGGTTGTATTGTTAACCTGCTCTTCTTTATTTTCTTCCTTACTTGGAGTAAGACCTTTTATTTGTTCTGAAAAAAACTTACTGGTTTGTTCATATAGGCTTGCTATATCAATATCATACGAAAGAATTTGTTTTGTTTTTTCTAATACATCTTCCGAAAAAATATAGTTACTATTTTGAATTAAATAGAAAATAAAGTAAATAACCAAACAAATAGCAATTTGTAGAAACATTTTCTTAAATAAGTAAAAATTTTTCTCCTCTTTTTCTTCCCTACGATATATACTTGCCTTTCTACTATATGGGCTTTCCTCGCGTCTTCTTCTATAAATTTCTTCCGCTCTTCTGATTCTTTCTTCATGGGACAATGCTCTTTCCAATAAAAAAACACCCCTATTCTTAACATATTTTGTAATATATATGTTAATTAGACGTGTTTTATTCATAACGATTTTAATACTTTTTCTTCATTTACCTGTAACATCATCCTAGCACATTCACAGCAATTCCTAATATTCCTACTACTGCACAAAAAATACTAATGGTTCTTATTCGATTATATTTTGTGATTAATTTCTTATTAGTCATTTCTAATTGTTTTGGTTTTTCTAAATTGGAAATATATTGGCTTACTACTTCTTCTGCTTCTCTTAGAATGTATTCTTTATTTTCTCTTGCTCCTTTGGCTCCTACTTTTACATTTTCCTTTTTCTTTTCTTTATTTTGTGGTAATTTTATATTTGGCTTTAAGATAACAATTGCCTCTTCTACCATATTCGATGGGATATCTTTTAATACTACTATGTTTTGCATACTCTCAATGTTCATATGTACCTCCTATAATCTTTGGATTTCTTTATATAAATTTTTTCCAAATTTTATAAGTTTATACATATCTTTTTTCTAACGGTATTTCATAGCATCGTAAATACCGAGTTGCTGTAATATCCGCAAGTTTCATTACACTTCCTAGTGGAATACTTTGTAAACCCGAAAAGTTGTATTTGGGAATTTTATAGTCTTTTCCTACTACTCCCTTTATGCTAATATCCCCTACATATAGCATCTTTTTTCCGGTTCCTTTTCCACATTGCATTTTGGAATTGGATACAAAAATATTTCCAATTCGGTGGTCGGAACCTAAGGCCGAATCGACTGCAATAATACAAGGAGTAGAAAATTTGCGATAAATTTCTTGTACTGTTTTTTCTAAATTCATCGCCGAAATTGGCTCTTCCAGCGTACCATACACATAGATATTGTGATACATGTTGGTAAATGCACCTTTTAGTTTTTCTCCAACCAATGGGCCATAGGTATCACCAAGAATTTTATCACTACCCACACATAAAAAGATATAATCCGAAAATGGTACTTCCATTTTTAGATTATATAGTGCCTCACTAAAGTCATTAACAAAATGATTATATTTTTCATTTTCTGAAAGCATCGAACTTACCACCTTTTGTTTTTTCTTCATTTTTATGCAAAAGGCTTTTGTCCTATTCCTCTTCATTGGGTGTAATGATAATTCGAACCTCTTCATTTTTACGATACTTTTTAATAATATCCTCTGAAAAACCTGCTACTTCACTCGTCATCACAATGGTATCACGGTTCCTACCGTACCAGATTACGAAGGGTTTCATCGGTTTTTTCTAAATCTTCTAATTCCCATACATCAAACCCCATATTTTGAAAAAAGCGAAAACTTTTATGGTCGTTTTTCGCTTTTAACCAAGAAATACTCATGTTTCAACCACCCTTTTTTAGGGTGGCTGTTTTTATAAAATTTATGCAAATTATTTTTTAGAGAATAAAAAAATCAATAATAATATAAATCCAATTACAAACACGATCAAAGAAATTTTGTGATATTGCAGCATAAATGTTGATTGGCTTTCTTTTACTTTTTGAGTAACTAATGGCATATTTTCCGGAAGATTTTTTACATCTTCTTTTGAAATAATATTAGAAATATAGTTTGGATCACACTTATCTAATAGCCCTTTTTGAAAGGTGTTTAATTGATGATATTGTGTTCCTAATCTTATACTATCATCATATTCTCTTGCTTCAATCATAGTAGCAATTGCTACTATCTCAAACCATTTCTCATTTTCCATATAAAGCGTATATCTCGCTTTTCCATTTTTCACTTTCATTCTTTTTGATACTGTCGCTACTATTTGGTCTTGGTTATCATACATTACAAATAGAATTTCTTTTGTATCGTGACCAACTGTATAACAGTTTAACTCTACATTATTTAGGGTTAATTTATGATAATAATAAGATTGTACACCTTTCTCTTTTACTGTAATATATTCCATTTTTCCAATTTGATTTCCATTTTGGTCAAAAATTTGTGGTAACATGGTTTCTTGTAATGAATCTAATGATTTTTCTCTTATCATACTTCCAACCATACTTGCTATACTTGTTATTGTAGATATATTTGATTGTTGTTCCCAAAATGAAATTTTATAGTAATTTGTATTAAAATTAGCAATAAGATCATAACTATTTTTTTGTAAGCTTCCCTTCATATTACATACAATCGCATTTCGTGCAACAATACATGCTTCAAACGGTATAAAATTCTTCTTTTGGTTATATTCTAAATAATTACCTGCTTGCACATTAAATTTTGTATTCCAATCATTTTCTATTGTAATAAATTCTCCTATCATTTTTTCTTTCCTTTCTTATATATTGTATTTCCTTTTTCATTCTTATTCCGAGTGCTATTACAAAAATTGCACCAAAAACAATAAAAGCATATCCTACATACCCTGCTGAACTTGATCTAAAGTCATTTGGATTTTCTTTATTATAGTAAACCGTAATTTCATCCCCTACTTTCATCCTTGAGTTATATTCTCCTATTTCTTTCGTGTATGTTTTATTATCTACTACAATTGATACTTTTGCTTTTTTTACTTTTTGACCCGAACTAATATAAATAATTTCTCCCTTTGTTTTTATCGCATTTTGATAAAATCCATTATTAGCAATAACACTATTGATTCCTGTCCATATTATTAATATAGAAACCATCATAAATAGGATATAAATTGAAAATTTTTTTACCACATCTACCAATTTTCTTTCCTCCTATATTCCTTTATATTTGTTATATTGATAAACAAATATAATTGCTCCAAAACTTAATATTATAATAGAAAATAAGATCATATAAGCTTCTCCCGTTTGTGGCAATCTCCCTTTTGCTACTGTATCGTCTTTTGGTTCTACTTTTGTACTTGTATTTTGTACCGCCGGTTTACTAACTGGTTCTTTTTGCTCAGGTTCTGTTTTATTAGAATCATCTTGTTTAAGTTCAATATTTATATCTGTTAATAGGGATTTATGAACAACTCCTTCAATTTCAACTACAGATGCTTGTACAAATGAAACATCCTCTACTGGATAATAAATTCCGTTTTCATCGTCTAGTACAGAATATATGTAATAATAAGCCTTATTTGCTAAATTTAACTCCTTCATAATGGATTCGCTTTTACCTACAGGCATTGTTTTTGTGTATATTCCTTTATCAGTTTTTGCATAAGATAATAGCTTACTCGAATCTCCATTTTTAATTGCCTTTAGCACAGTATTATCCGTCACTTGTCCTATTTTTACTTTTACATTTCTTTTAATTTCATCACTATGTGGTTCATATAAGAGTACCGATGTTTCTTCCACATTTAAACCAAGACCAATTCTTAATCCTAGTTTATTTTGTGCTGGTCTTTCTACTTTTTTCGAAAAAATAAATTTTTGTTCTCTTTTCCCTGTGTCATAATTTTCTTGTTCTTCACATATCCAGAAATATATATCTCCACTTTTTTCAAGATATTTCTCAATAGATATGTCTACAAGAAAAAAATCAGAATTAGAAACCCATCCATTCTTATCTACTGTTAGTGTTGGTTCTTCTTTGCTATTTGTAATAAAAACATAATATTCATGTCCTTCTATTTCTTTTAATCCTGTTATTTTCAGTTTTCTATATTTAGTAGCATGTCCTTCTATCGAAATTTTGCAATTAGTTGTATCTGTCCATGTGATAGGATTTACGGTTATTTCTTTTCCTTCTAAACTAATATTTTTGTTTTGAAGATTATTTCCCTCCTTATCCTTTAAATAACTATTTTCACAATATTCTAATGAAAGTTTACCACTATCTTTATCTTTTATTATGTATTCGTATGTAATCTTATTTCCACTTGCTGTTCCTTTTATTCTATTATTCTGTCCCTTACTACCAAATTTTATGGTTATTTCTCCCTCTCCTGTTATTGTATCTGTGTACTCTGCAACAATTGTTACTTTTTCTCCTGTTTGATAAGGTTCTGTTTTTGAGTTAACTACTGTAATAGTTTTTACCTCCACTGGACTTGTAGCTGCTTTTACTACATTTGGTACTAATAATAAGATAATTCCTAGTAGTATTACAATTAAAATTTCTTTTGTTTTCATAAATATTACCCCTTTTCCTATTTTTGTTTCATTATACCTTTAAGTATTTTTATATTCAACAAAATACCTTGTTTTTTGATATTATTTTTTTACATAATGGTTTTATTAAACTATTTAATACATCAAAAAGACATAACCTTTTAGGTTATGCCTTTTTGATGGTTAGGCTACGTAGCTAAGCTCATAACACAATTAAAGGCCCCTTTACTTAAGGGGGCTGTCGCCAACAGGCGACTGGGGGTTCTTACATATTTACAATTAGTCTCTGAAATTTGGATTTAATGTAATTTTCTAATTTTCCGCATGAACTCGCTTGGTGGTATTTCTTTTTTAGCTACCATATCAAGCCCTTTTTCCCAACTTGCGGTTAGTTTTGGGTTTAGGAGGTCTTTCATGGAAGTAGCAATGACGTCATAAATAATTTCTCCATAGTTTGTTGGGGTAATAATTTGGGTTTTGGTATTTATTTCTAGGTATTTGATTTTTTCTAGTTTTTTGATAATTTCGGCTCTTGTGGCACTGGTTCCAATTCCAGCTCCTTTTATTTGTTCTCTTAGTTCTTCGTCTTCAATTAGTTTTCCAGCATTTTCCATGGCTAGAATGATAGAGCCTGAGTTGTACCTGGTTGGTGGCGAGGTTTCGGCATCTTTTGTTCGATAATTTACTACTGGTAGGTTCTGTCCTTTTTTTAGGGTGTTTAGGATGTCTAGGTTATTTTCTGGGGTTTGGGTAGACACGAGGTCTGTTTTTTCGGTGTCTTCTTGTTTTTCGCTAGTCTTTTCTTCTTTTTTGTTTTCCACATTTTTGGGTTTTAGAATTTCTAAATACCCCTGTTTTACACATACTTTTCCACTTGTGTTAAAAACTTCGTTTTCTACCATAATGGTAACAGAAATTTTGTTAAATTCTGCTGGTGGATAAAAAATGCTTAAAAAGCGTTTTACAATCACTTTATAAATTTGTTTTTGTAAGTCCGGTAATTTATCGTAATTTTCATAGCCTTGTCCTGTTGGAATAATCGCATAGTGGTCGGTAATTTTACTATCATTCACATACTTGGTTTTTACTAAATTCGTGGAATATTTCTCTTCTATCATTTTTTTCATATAGCCTTGTATTTCTTCGTCGTGGAAGCCTTTGGCAATGCCATTTAAGTTTTTGGAAATTTCCTTGGCAACTGCTGTGGATAACACTCTTGCATCGGTTCTTGGGTAGGTTACTAGCTTTTTTTCATATAAGTTTTGTATGATTTCTAGTGTTTCATCTGGCTTAATTTTAAAACGTTTGGTGCATTCATTTTGGAGTTCCGCTAGGTTAAATAATAAAGGAGCATTTTCCTTTTGTTTGGATTTTTTCACTTCACTTACTTTTGCTTCTTTTCCTGCTAGTGACAAAATAAATTCTTTTGCTTCTTCTTCTTTTTTAAAACCAGTTTCATTATATAATTTAGGAGATTGATACATTTTTGAATTTTCGGTTACTTTCCATTCCGCTTGAAAAGAATTTTGCTCCTCTCCAAATTCTCCCACTATTTTGTAATACTTTGTTTTTACAAAGTTTCGGATTTCTCGCTCACGTTCTACAATCATACCTAATACACAAGTCATAACACGTCCTACCGAAATAGAGGCCCTTTCTAAATTTGCCTCTTTTGCCACTCTTCTTCCTTGTGTAATGGATAATAGTCTTGAAAAATTAATTCCAATTAGATAATCTTCTTTGGCACGTAAATAAGCCGAATCGGATAGGCTATCGTATTCGGATAAATCACGAGCTTCTTTAATTCCTCTTATAATTTCTTCTTCGGTTTGGGAGTCAATCCAAACACGTTTCATTTTCGCTTTTGGGTTTGGTTTTGCCATCATAAATACCAATCTTTGAATGTATTCCCCTTCACGCCCAGAGTCGCCTGCATTATAAATTTCTTCTACATCTTCTCTTTGTAGTAGGCTTTCTACAATATCAAATTGGTTCTTCACGGCTGGTATGATTTCGTATTTCCATTCGTTTGGTATAAATGGTAAGGTATCTAATCTCCACTGTTTTAGTTTTTCGTCGTATTTTTCTGGATAGCTCATGGTAACTAAGTGACCTACACACCAAGTAATAATCCATTCTTCGGATTCCAAATACCCATTTTTTCGAACCGCATTGGTTTTTAGGGCTTTGGCAAATTCCATTGCAACAGATGGCTTTTCGGTTATTAATAATTTTTTTGACATATGTTAACATCCTTCTTTAATTCGTTTTTCGATATAGGTATTGGCTATGTTGATTATCGTTTGCATTTGCTCTTTTGTGTCTTCACAAATGCAAATCGGCTCCATGGTTCTTTCTATGTAATGATTTTGCTTGATGATTTTTAATCCTGTTATAAAATTGTAGTCAAAAATGAAGGAAATAATATTAATGTAACTATCAATATCACTAGTAAATTCATCTCTGTTTGCTTGCTCATATGTTTTAAATTTTTCCATAATTTTAGGGCTAATGGTTTGTTTTGCCATTTCCTTGTAATCATATAACACATTTTTACATAGTTCAATATCTTGTGCAAACCTTGCAAATATATCGGTTTTATCCGCATCACGTACAATTTTGGCTTGCAATAATTCCTCCTTGTTTAGTCCTTCTTCTATTTTGAATTTGTTATGATTTTTAACTGCTTTATAGATAATGTCATCATATTGGGTATCCTCAATAAATTTTCGAATTTCTCCTTCTTCAAATAGAATTTTTACTCCTAAATCCGCATGGTCAACACTATCGATATCACGAAATGTATCATATATTCGTACTTGTTCAAATCTTCCAATATCATGTAATAAGCTAATTAGCTGTGCAAGTAAACTCTGCTCTTCGTTTAAGTGTAAATCTTCGGCTATCTTTTTTGCTACCTCTACGGTTCGATACGTATGCCTTATTTTTATTTCTATTTTTCCATTAGTAATATCATATGGTTTTACATAGTCACGAAATGCCATTTGGGCATGCTTTATATCAATCATGTTTCGTATCTTCCTCTCTTTAACATCATAAAATTAGGTCAAAAATAATATATTTCACATTTTTTCAAACCTTTTTCTTATCTACTTATTCAAACTTAATTTTACCTCTTTTGCAATAGCTCGCTCTACAAATTGATTTAATGAAATATCCTTTATTTTTGATAACAAACTTGCTTCCCTATGAAGTTCTGGATCAATTCGTATATTAAAACTACCACTATATTGCTTTTGTGGTTCCACACCATCCTCTTTACACCATTCAATATAATCATCAATGGCACCCTCAAAATCTTTTCGTAATTCCTCTACAGTTGTTCCTTCAAATGTAATTGAATCACGAATTCCTTCTATCTCTCCCCAAAAGCAATTATCTGCCTCACTATATTGCACTTTTGCCCAATAGCCTTTATATCTCATTACATTATCCATTTTAAATCACTCCCATTTGTTTTAAATTTTTAATTAACTTATTTATTTGATATTCTTTTAAACAGTTACTTGGATGAGGTTTGTGCAATTCTATACGAATTTTCTTTTTCTCGTTTTTAAACATTACTCGTGAACCAGATGTTTTTCCTTTATTGTATTGCTCAAATCCTAATTGTAACAACATTGATACTGCCTCTTCATAAGTAAAATCTTTTGGTCTTTTCATTAGTGTTTTTAATAGTTTTTCTCTTCTACTCATATATTATACTCCTTTGCTTGTTTTTTTGCAACTAAAAATCAGTTGCAAATGAGAATATTTTTTTATTTGTGAAAAATATCCCTCCTTTTACAAATTCTCTATTATTTTTCTTGTTTTGTTTGGAAAAATATTAAGATTGAAATTTTTAATTTTTCTATGCCAAACCAAAAGTTGCTTTTGAATTTACTTTATTAAAACACATATTCTTTATAATAGCAATACTTTTTAATGTTACATTGATAATTTTTAAGCGTATGTTATGATATTTTCCAAGTAGAAATATTCATATATGAAAATTAATATCTTCTCGTATCAAGAAAAAAGAGAATGTAGCCTATTCTACATTCTCTTTTTTCTATGAATTCATATATTTTATTTAAACATATACAAATCTTATTTTTTGTTAACTAAATCTTTTAAAGCTTTTCCTGCTTTGAATACTGGAGCTTTTGAAGCTGGTATTTTGATTTCTTCTTTAGTTTGTGGGTTTCTTCCTTTTCTAGCTGCTCTTTTTCTTACTTCAAAAGAACCAAATCCAACTAATTGTACTTTGTCTCCTTTTACTAAAGCTTCTGTTACAACGTCAACGAAAGCATTAACAGCTGTTTCAGCACTTTTTTTTGTTTCTCCTGTCTTAGCAGCTATGGCTGCGATTAAATCTGATTTGTTCATTTAAATTACCTCCTAAAAGTTTTTCTTTTATGTAGTATCTTTCAACTACACTATAATTATTCGTCAAATTTCTATAAAATCCCTCTTTTTTTCATTTATTTTTTCTTTTAATCCCTGATTTTTCTAAGTTTTTCCTGCTTTTTGCTAAATTGACTCAATATTTATGCTATCTTTTTTTCCTTGTAAACGCCTAATTTCACAAGGATTTTGTATATTTTCTGCCCATATGGAATCATGTGTATTTCTTCTTTTGTAAATACTTTTAAATTAATAAGTGCAAGTGTATAAGTAAGTATCGCAAAAACAATTGCAATGATAGCTGCCATTCGTAAAGAAATGATATTTAGCAATATGGTATAAACGGCATAAGAGCAAACTGCCATAATTCCTGTTGCTAAAATTGGTTTTCCGATGTATTTCATAAATGGAAAGGAAACTTTTAAATTTTTTCGTAATACCGAAAATCCAATCATACAAGCAATTAAGTTACATACTACATTTCCAAGTGCTGCACCATTTACGCCAATTTCTGGTATTGGCACTAATGTTATATTCATAATGAGTTTTGCCACAACTCCTACGGCAAAAGCAGTTGCTGGAACCATTACTTTACCAATTCCCTGCAAAGCTCCATTAATAGTTTGTGCTAGTACAGCAAAAATAATACTTACTGCACTAATTTGTAAAATAACTACTCCTGCTGCTTGTTTTGGAAATAATAATTTTAAAATTGGTTCTGCAAAAATGACCATTCCAACGGTACATGGAAGTCCTATTAAAATAGTTACTAATATTGAAAATCTAACTCTTTTATTGGCAGTTTCCATATCTCCTTTTGCTCTTGCATAAGAAAGTGCTGGTACCAATGCCGTAGCAAATGCAATGTTAAACGATAATGGTAATGAAGTTAATGTATCCACTTTTCCGCTTAATATACCATATTGAACTTTTGCGGCTCCTTCTTCCATAAAGTTTTTAAGTCCTCGAACCACTGTAGTGGAATCAATGTTTTTATTAATGGACGATAGTACTGCGCTAAGCGAAATTGGAATAGATACTTGTAAAATATTTTTAATAACCTTTGTTGCACTTTCCTTTTTCGCAATAACTCCTGGTTTATTAATGCTTAAGATACGATTGTGTTTATAATATACAAATAAATAAATAAAACTTCCAATGGTTGCTACCGTAGTTGCAAGGTTTGCTCCTGCTGCCATAATGGTGGTATCAGTTCCCATGATAATTGCAACAATTTCCACAAATAAAATAGTTAATACGGTTTTAAAAATTTGCTCTAAGGTTTGTGAATTAGCTGTTACTTTTAAAGTACTATTTCCGTTAAAATAGCCTCGGATTACACTAAGTAAGGAAACAAAGAAAATGGATGGTGATAAGGCAACTAATGTCCATTCTGCCTCTGGAATTTGAATAATGACATTAGATATATACTTCGCTCCAAAAAACAAAATCCCTGTTCCAATTAACCCTAGCATTCCAAAGGTCAAAAATGCAATTTTATAAATTCGGTTTGCCCCTTTGTTATCGCCAAGTGCCACTCTTTCGGAAACCAATTTTGAAATGGCATTCGGGATTCCTACGGAAGAAAGGGTTAGAAGTAAAGAATAAATATAAAATCCAGAAGTATAAATCGCATTTCCTTCATCTCCAAAACCCTCTCGGTTTGTTAAATACAATTTATACACTAACCCAATAAATTTAATTAATACCTGTGAAAACATCATCGCAAAAACGCCTTGCATAAAGCTTTCTTTTGCTCTACTCTTTTTTACTTTTTGCATATTTCGTCCCTTTCCTTTTTTTGTTATTACCAATTATATGCAAATTTATAAGAACATTCAAGTATTTTTAAAAACTTCCTACAAAAAATTTACTAGCTATCCTAGTAAATTTTTAAAGTTTATTTAATTAGAACATTGGATAACAATATGCTCTTATATCTCGTAAATTTGCTATGCTCATCGATCTAGCTGAAAAGTGAATCTTATCTCCTTCATTTAAATAAATTGGAAATGAATCATGATCTGCATCACACCCATTCGCCTCAGTAAAGCACTTTACATATGCAGCAGTATATTCATTTATATTAAAATGTAAGTTGCTATCATTAGTAGAAGATGTTGCTTGAACCGCTAATCTTAAGTCTACAAAATACCAACCGACTTTTTAATACCGTGTAACCATCTGTATCAGACCAAGATAAATATTCTGTCATTTTGTTATTTGGATCCATTTGTGTTGATAGTCCTTGCATACTTGTTATATTTTCATACATACCTGCATTAGTACTTTGGGCAAAAATATAAGTATCTTTTTTGATGCCTGTTGGTTTTATATTGCTAGAAGCATTTAACTTTTCTTCTACTTTTTGATTAATATAAGTATCTAATTCTTTCATTGTTAATGTCACTTTTGAATCCTCTGCCACTCGAATAGAACTGTATAATTCTTCTAAATCCTTTTGCTCGTTTGCCTCCGCTTGTTTATAGTCTTTTCCTGCCTGTTCAGCTTTTTTTATAATCCCATGTTCTCCTAACATAAACATTGTAATTCCTGCTAAGATTAGTAAAATAATGACTGTCCTAATATTCCGTTATGACTATTTTGGATCTATGTCAAGTTTTTGGACACTTTTTTTGAGAATTTTTTTATATTT
>CAOJHH010000010.1 GCA_948436025.1 uncultured Clostridium sp.
ACCTATGACCCCCTGCTTGTAAGGCAGATGCTCTCCCAGCTGAGCTAAGCGACCAATTATCTTTTCGACAATGCTTAGTATACTAAATTTTGACAGAGTTGTCAATAGTATTTCTCAAATTTTTTGTAATTTTTTTGTGCTACCATTACATTGGAATTTAAGGTATAGAGATAAAATCTATTTTTCCCTTATTTCAATAATATCAAACAAAATAGATTTCACTCCTACCTTTATTTTCTTACTTTTCTCTATTTCTTTAATATTTC
This sequence comes from uncultured Clostridium sp., assembly GCA_948436025.1. Lineage (GTDB taxonomy): Bacteria > Bacillota > Clostridia > TANB77 > CAG-508 > RGIG8482. Next base: position 267 of record CAOJHH010000010.1, read on the forward strand.
AATTGCCTTTTGCAATTGGGTATCCTCTTTTTCTTCTAGTATTAATTTTGTTTTTGCTTCTTCACTTAAATAAACTTCTATATCTGGGCTAATTCCTACTTTGTTAATTTTGTTTCTACGTGGTGTGAAGTATTCGTTTGTGGTTATTTTTAAGCCACTTCCATCGCTTAGGGTTAGTAACTCTTGAATAACGCCTTTTCCATAGCTTTTTTCTCCTACTATGGTTACTTTTCCATTATCTTTTAGCGCTCCTGCTAATATTTCTGATGCACTTGCTGAGCTTTCGTTGATTAATAATACAATTGGCATATTAATAATTGGATTTTCCTTTGCTTTGGTGATTTCTTCTTTTTCATTTTTATCTACGGTAATTAGTAAATCCGAACCTTTGTCTACAATATAATCAGCAATGTCAATTGCTTCATCTACTAAACCTCCACCATTGTTACGAATATCAATAATAAGAGAAGTGATATTCTGATTTTTCAATTCTTCTAATTTTTCTTTAAATTCTTTACTACAGCCTTCATCAAAGGAATTAAATTCAATGTATCCAATGCTATTCTCTAATACTTTACCTTCTACATGATTTACTTTAATATGTTGTCTTTCTACTTCAAAGGTTAGTGTCTCATTTCCTCTTATAACTTCAAGAGTTACTTTTGTTCCTTCTTCCCCTTTGATTTTGTTTGAGGCTTCATTTAATTGTTCTCCTGTATAAGATACACCATCTACTTTGGAAATAATGTCATTTGGCAATATCCCTGCTTTATGGGCTGGAGAATCTTTTATTGGAGAAATTACAATTACGGCATTTTTCGTAGTATCTTTTGTTAAGTAAATTCCAATTCCCGTAAAATTTCCCATTACATCTGAGGTAAACTCTTCCATTTCCTCTTTGGTCATATATTCTGTATATGGGTCGTCTAATCCTTTTACATAGCCTCTAATGGTTTCTTGTAACATCTTATTTTCATCAATCTCACCTAAAAATTTTTTATCGATAATTTTTCGAAAGCTGGCAAGAGTGGATGAAATATCACCATTTTTACCAGATGTTGTAACATAACGAATATTACTTCCCATGTATTGCGACATAAAAAGAGTCGTTGCAATAAAGGTAATTACTGCAACAATCACACTTAGCATAATGGCTTTATAAATTTTTTGTGTTTTTTCTGAATTCATTTTTCTTACATTCCTTTCTTATATGGCACAAAATTTGTCTAAAATAGTTATTTTTTAACTTCTATCAAACTCTTCTTGTAATTTCTATTATTTATTATACTATATTTTTAAATTTATAGTATAATTTCATGAAAATTTCACACAATATAATTAGACTTTTTCATAAGTCTTTTGTTTCCTCTTACATTTTATAAATAAATGAGAAGAAATTAGAACGTTATTTTCATTTTCCGTTCTAATTTCTTTTTTTATAGAACTATGTAATATATGGTAATGGATTGACATACGTACCATTTAATAATACTCCAAAGTGTAAATGGTTTCCTGTGGAATATCCGGTAGAGCCAACCGAAGCAATCTGTTGTCCCGCTGATACTTTTTGTCCATTGGAAACATTGATCGATGCACAGTGTCCATATAAGGTTACTAATCCATTTCCATGGTCAATCATCAAATAATTTCCATATCCTCCACCACAACTACATTTGGTAGAAACTTTTTTTGGGTAATCGTGTGAACAAGTATTAGAAACTTTAATAACGGTTCCACTGTCAGCTGCAATAATAGGGATTCCATGAGAACCTGCTAAATCTAGTCCTTTATGATTTCTTGAACCAACTCCTCCACCTGGTGAAGAACGAACACCAAAGTAAGAAGAAATTCTAGAATATGCTGGACATGGGAATCTTAATTGCCCATTAAATACTGCTCCTGGTTTTTTATTGGCTGCGGCTAATGCTGCAAGTCTTTTCATTTCTGCTTCTGCTTGATCCATTTCTTTTTGGTATTCATCTATTTTATCTTGTAGTGCCTTTTCTTCTGCTGATAATTGTGCTACTTTACTATTTTTCGTTGTTTTGGCATTTCTTAATTTTACATTTTCTTTTTCTGCATTTGCTTTTGCTGTCTTTACTTTCGATTTTTGTTCATCTAGCTGTGTTTTCTTCTCCTCAATGGTTTGCTTTTCCTTTTCAATGGACTCGATTAATTGGTTATCATAATCCACTATTTTTTCAAGCATAAACAAATTTGAAAGAAATTTTAGTGGGCTTTCTGGGTTTAATAAAATATCCCAATAAGAAATTGTTCCTGAAGTATATTGTGCTACAATTCGGTCATCTAACGCTTTTTGTTGCGTTTCTTGTCTCTGTTTTGCTTCTTCCAATTCCGTTTCCGCTTGCTTAATCGAAGACTCCAATTCTTTTACTTCTGCATTTAGCCTATCTAATTCCTCTTGGCTTTCTAATATTTGAGAATCCAATTCTTCAATGGCAGATAATGCTTCCGACTTTTCCTCTTTTACATCTTTTAATTGATCTTGTGCCTCTTTTTTTCCACTTGCTGCATCTGCCTTTTGGTTTTGTAAATCGGTCATAGATTCTGCAAAGATACCTGCATTTAGACTAATACACATAACCATTATCATGATAATTGCAATGATTTTTCTTTTCATCTGTCTTCCTCCTTTAAACTATACCTCTAAATATTTTCTCATTGATATGCTACTTCCAATCACACCAATTCCCATTCCTAAAATTAGATACACAATAATGAGTAATCGGAACATATCGGAAAAGGTAACAAACGTAATTTCTAATTTTTTAACAACTTCGGATTGTTCTGCATTTGGAATCACTCCATTGTAAATCATTCCTACGATTAAAATGGCAATCCCTGCTGCAATTAATCCAATGAAAATTCCTTCTACAATAAATGGTCCACGAATAAAACTATTCGTTGCTCCTACGTATTTCATAATAGAGATTTCTTTTCTTCTTGCATGTACAGTAAGTTTAATAGTATTTGAAATAATAACGACTGCAAATAGAATTAGAATAACTAGCAAAGCAAAGGTAAAATAACGAATTCCTTTTCCTATATTCATAATGGTTGCAATAGTTTCGTTGCTACTACGAATTCCGTTCGCATGCATGTCCTCTCCAACAATTTCTGTAATCTCTTTTTGTATTTGTTCATTTAACTCTAAATTTGATAATGTTACACGGTAAGAATCTGGTAAAAGCTCACTATTAAAGCCTTCTAATGCTTTGGGATTATTTTTTAAGTTTTCCTTCATTTCATTAAAGCCTTCTTCACTTGAAATAAATTGAACATTATTAATTCCTTCAATTTTTTTAATTTCTTCACCAATTTCATTAATACGTTCTTCGGTTGTTCCTACTTTAAAATAAACTTGTACTCCTTGTGCTTCTTCTACTGTGCTCATAATGTGATTAATGTTTTCTCCTATAATGAAGAATACTCCAAAAATAAGCATACACAAAAACATAACTGTAATTGCGGACATTGTTGATTTTTTATTTTTAAATACATTTCGTATTCCTTCACCTATAAAATAGCTTACTACATTATATTTCACTGTCATACCCACCTTTTTTATCATCTCTTACGATATTACCTTTTTCAATCTGAATAACTCGCTTTTTCATTCGGTCTACAATGTCTTTTGCGTGAGTTGCAACAATAACCGTTGTTCCTCTCATATTAATTTCATTTAATAACATCATAATATCCCATGCAGTATCTGGGTCTAAGTTTCCTGTTGGTTCGTCTGCAATTAGCATCGAAGGGTTATTTACAAGGGCACGAGCGAGTGCTACTCTTTGTTGCTCCCCTCCCGACAATTCATTTGGATACATTTTTGCTTTTTGGCTTAAGCCTACAAGCGATAGTACCATAGGAACTTGTCTTCTTATATGTCTTGGGGATGCTTTTACAATATACATAGCAAACGCAACATTTTCATATACGGTTTTATCTGGTAATAATCTAAAGTCTTGGAACACAATCCCCATGCTTCTACGTAAATAAGGTACTCGGTTCTTTTTTAAGAAAGTGGTATCTTTTCCATTAATAATAATGTTACCAGAAGTTGGTTCTTCTTCTTTTAGAATTAACTTAATTAAGGTAGATTTTCCGAGAACCCGATGACCCTACTAAAAAAGCAAATTCTCCTTTTTCGATTGTAAAATTGGCACTATGTACAGCCTCTGTTCCTGTATCATACTTTTTCATTACATTTCTAAATTCAATCATGTTTTTTCTCCTATATAAAGTTGTCCTATTCTATATCCTCTCTAATCATACCAGTAAAATCGTTTTATTGCAATACCAAAATAAGAAAAAAATACACAAATTCATCTTATTATAAGAATTTGTGTACTTTTTCGCAGATTATTAAATTTTTGTGACGTTTTTATGACAGATGATTTATAATTTTAGTACCATACCGAAGTGTATATCAATTTTTCTTAATACTTTTATACACTTTTGATTTCCTTTATAATTCCATCCTTACATAACCCAAAATATTCTAATAGCTTCTCTGCCTTCCCAGATTTTCCGAAGGTGTCTTTCATTCCCATTCTTGTTACTTTGCATGGGTATTCTTCCGAAAGAACTTCACATACTGCACTTCCTAGCCCATTTATAATACTGTGGTCTTCTATGGTAATTACTCGTTTGGTTTCTTTGGCACATTTTACAATTAAATCTTTGTCAATTGGTTTAATCGTGTGAATATCCACTACACGAATGTAAATTCCTTGTTTTTCTAATTCTTCTTTTGCCATAATTGCTTCCGATACCATTAGTCCTGTTGCAAATACTGTGGCATCGGTTCCATCTCCTATTTGAATTCCTTTTCCTAATTCGAAGGTTTGGTTTTTGTCGTAGATGATTGGCGATTTTAGGCGTCCTAGGCGAACATAGACTGGTCCTTGTATTTTTAGTATTTCGCTGATTGCCCATTTTGTTTGGATATCATCGGATACACTTAAGACTGTCATATTTGGCAATCCTCGCATTAAGCCAATGTCTTCTAACATTTGATGAGTTGCTCCATCTTCTCCTACCGATACTCCTGCATGGGTTGCACAGATTTTTACATTTAGTTTTGGGTAACAAATGCTATTACGAATTTGGTCGTAAGCTCTTCCTGCTGCAAATACCGCAAATGTGCTAACAAATGGTATCATACCGCATGTTGCCATTCCGTGCTGCAGTTGCTAGCATGTCTTGTTCTGCAATTCCCATATCGAAGAAACGATTTGGGAATTGTTTTTTAAATACGCTTGTTTTGGTTGCTTCTGCTAGGTCTGCATCTAGGACTACAATTTTGTCGTTTTCTTCGCCTAATATGGCTAATTGTTCTCCATAGCTTTCTCTTGTTGCGATTTTTATATCTTGATTCATGATTGATTCCTCTCTTTCTATTGGGTTTAGATTTCTTACCATGTTATTTCTTGTAAGAACCCCCAGTCAGCTTCGCTGACAGCCCCCTTGATAAAGGGGCCTTTTTTTCTACTGTTCTAGTTTTATATTCTTTCTCCTAATTCCTGCACAGCGATTTTATATTGTTCTTCGTTTGGAGCTTTTCCGTGCCAGCCTACTTGGTTTTCCATGAAACTAACGCCTTTTCCTTTGATGGTTTTTGCGATAATGACGGTTGGTTTTCCCTTTGTGGTTTTGGCTTCGTTAAAAGCATTGATTATTTCTTGTATATTATGACCGTCTATATTTATGATATGAAAGCCAAAGCTTTTAAATTTTTCATCAATTGGGTATGAACTCATAACTTCTTCTATGCTTCCATCAATTTGTAGATTGTTGTTATCTACAATCACACATAGATTATCTAGTTTGTAATGGCTCGCACTCATGGCTGCTTCCCAAATTTGTCCCTCTTCTATTTCGCCATCTCCTACTAAACAATACACACGATTTCCGTCCTTATTTAATTTTGATGCCATTGCCATTCCATTGGCACAGGATAAACCTTGCCCTAAAGAACCCGTACTCATGTCTACACCAGGAATATGTTTCATATCTGGATGTCCTTGTAAAACACTATCAATTCCACGAAATGTCAATAGTTTTTCTTTATCAAAATATCCTCTTTCGGCAAGGGTACTATATAGGGCTGGTGAGGCATGTCCCTTCGATAAGACAAATCGGTCTCTTGTTTGTGAATCTGGCATCCTTGGGTCAATGTTCATTTGGTTAAAATACAGTACTGTTAAAATATCGGCACAGGAAAGAGAACCACCTGGATGACCAGATTTTCCATGGTATACTTCTTTCACAATGCCGATACGAATTTGATTTGCAGTTTTTTCTAATTCTTTTACATCTGTAACCTTCAAAAAAATCACTCCTAACTCATTTTTTCTTTATCTTATCATAAGCCTATAAGAAAAACAAGTTTTTCAAAAAAATATAAAACTAAACTATTACATACGAAAATTCCAGTAAGAAATCACTGGAATTTTCGTTTTTTGCCCCATATTTTTTCAAACTCTTATCTATAATATGATTGCACTCATACATAGAAAATTTTGTTTAACACATTATTGGATCTTTTCCACTTTTTCATTTGGAAGAAGCCAATACATATGCGTATTTCCATCCAAATCACTAGTGAATACATTTCCTTGAATTTTATCCTCGTGTATTTCATATGAAGCGTATACTTTATCGATCTTTTCGCCTTCGGCAAGTTGAAGTTTCCATGAATCTTCCTTCTCCAACCATACTTCAATCTCACCATTATCATAATTTACAACCAAGGTGAAGTATTGATTGGTTACCACATTTAGCGAACCTACATAGTCAATGTTTTAAAAATTATTGTCATGGTAATCTTTGAAAATTCATATCGTTATTTTGACAAACTTTTTCTACAGCCTTACGAATAAAGCTGTACGAAATGTAATGAGTAAATGAACATACGTTGGGTGAACAGCATGACGGTAACCTGCTGGATAACTGTTTGGCAATTCCCCTGCCGCTCCTCCTCGATAAGTCTTAGGTGCAGTTGTATAGCTACAAGGCTCTGTTGTCCATTCTCTACCATTACCTCCCATATCGTAGATATTATTTACTGCTGTTGTTTGTCCTGTTGGTACTAATTCACCTCTATTTTTTGCTTTTGTTTGTATATTTCCATTCAAATCTACATATGTAAATTCTATACCATAATAATTTCCCTGTATACTATTAGTTGCATAATTTGGATATTTCGTTTCTATAAATTTTAAAGCTGTATTCTTTATCTCTTGTGATATAATTCCATATCTGTTTTCCTTTTTGTACAACTGGTATTCCATTACTATATCCTGTCCAACTTGTTGAGCTTCCATCTTGCTTTGTTGCTACATTTGCATCATATCCAACTACACCTACTTCATATCATCCTATATAAAATCCTCCATATGTTTTAATACTGTCTAATTCTGTTTTTGTTTCCTGTATCTTTGGCATTGCTTCTGTAAAATAATATGAATCTTTGGATCTTGGTCTCCTGATGTATCTAGATCTTCTCCACTTCCTCCTGTTCCTGTACTGCCTCCGCTACTACTTCCTGTATTTCCTTTTAAAATATTTTCTGCCTCATCCCATAATTTTGCTAATTCTTCATCTTCTCTTGCAGCTGCTACTTGGTAGTTTTTCCCTGCCTCTTGCGCTCTTGTTATGATTCCCCTTTGTCCTATCGTCATATTAATTGTTATGGCTGCTAATATTAGTAAAATAATCACTGTGATTACCAGTGCAATCAATGTAATACCTTTGTTTCCTTTTTTCATTTTTCTTTTGCTCCTTTTTCTTTTTGCTTTATTATATCTTTGCTTTTTCTTAAAAGCAATAAATTGAAGAATTGTTTCATGTTATCTTTTTACGTAATTTGTTTGCCTTTTCTTTTTTGCATTAGAAAAGCTGGAGAATTTATATTCCTTTCTCCAGCCATGAAACGGTATTTAGTTTTCTATTTCTTCTAAATCAATTTGTTCTAATAGTTCCCTGTTTCTTTCTTTTTCGCTAATATAGAGGGATAAGAAGAAAAGTACAATATACAGAACCATAAGTATCCAGCACATTGCGTACATCTCATTGTTTACTGCAGTGCCAGAAAATATCTGGTAGGTATTAACTACTACTACTCCGAATGTAATTGCCGGTAATATCACCGTCACTATGAATTCTGCTATTTCTAACGTTTTATTAATTAGCACATTTACTACTTTTTTAATTATGATACCTCCTTCTTTTATCAGTACTACTAACTCTACATCTAGTATTAGTTCTACTAGTAATTCTACTCCTGTATATAGTATTAATAATGGTATTGCTATTATCACCCTTAATAAGAAAATTATTTGTTTTTTCCGTTTCATTTCTTACCTCCTTTGTCTTCTATTTATTGAAAAACAATATAATTATATCATCTTCACATGACTTATGCAAATTCTTCCCATACAAGATTTGCAAAATCTAAGCCTTTATTTGTTAATTTTATCGTGTCTAAGTCTATTTCTATTAATTCTTGTTTTACTAATTTTTCTAATTCTTTTCGAAAAAGATAGATTGGGTTTTGGGTAAATTTAGTTTTAAATTCAGCTATAGATACGCCTTGTATTTTTCTTAATCCCAACAACATGTATTCTTTTTCTTCGTCTTCTTTGGTTTGGATTTCGTGAATGGTTTGTTTTTCATGGGCAGACTTTAACCCTGCTCCTACCATGTAATCTTGTAGATTGGTGGTGTTGGAATATCTGGTTTTATTGTAGTAGGAATGTGCAGCAAGCCCATACCCTAGGTATGGTTTTTGGCTCCAGCAGTTTTGGTTATGTTTGGAACTCTTTTGTGGTTTTGCGAAATTGGAAATTTCGTAGTGGAGATAGCCGTTTTGTTCTAATATCTTTTTTGTGCTCCAGTACATGTTTCTTTCGGTTTCTTCGTCTGGTAAGATTAGTTTTCCTTCTTCTACCAAGGTAGCCATTGGGGTCCCTTCCTCTAGTATTAGTGAGTACAAGGAGATATGTTCTGGGGTTAGGTTGATTACTTTTTGTAAGCTATCTTTTAGAATTTCTTCGGTTTGGTTTGGTAGTGCCAGCATTAAATCTACATTCATATTGGAAAAACCAGTTTTTCTTGCTAACCCATAGGTCTCTAAAAATTGCTCATAGGTATGAATTCTTCCAATTTGTTTTAATATTGCATTATCCGCTGATTGCAAGCCTATGCTTAAACGATTGATTCCTGCTTGCTTATAATCTTCTAGTTTTTCTTTGGTAACCGTTCCCGGGTTTACTTCTATGGTTATTTCTGCTTGTTTATCAATTTCGTAATTTTCTTTTATGGTATTTAGTATTCTAACAATTGCTTTACTATCTATATAAGAAGGGGTTCCCCCTCCAAAGTAAATGGTGGTTACAGAATATCCCTTTGCTTTTTCTTTATTTTCTTCAATTTCTTTCTTTAATGCTTGTATATACTCTTTTTCCCACATTTCACTTTTTGCAAATGATACGAAATCACAATACAAACACTTTTGTTTACAAAAAGGAATATGCACATAAATTCCCAACTCTTCTTTCATTTGCTTTTCCTCCCATCTGCACAAAATGAAACCTCGTACAATAAAGGTCCCTTTACTTAAGGGGGCTGTCGTTCGAAGAACGACTGGAGGGTCTTAACTCCCTTGCTATTTCGCAAATTTTCTTTAACCTATGGTTTACCCCAGATTTTCCGATTGGAGGTTCTAGCATGTTTCCTAACTCTAGTAAACTTGCCTCTGGATGGGCTTGTCTTAAATTTGCAATCTCTTTTAAATTTTCTGGAAGCATGTCAAATTTCCTGTTTTTCTTTAAATATTCAATCTGTTTTATTTGTTCTACCGATGCATTAATGGTTTTATTTAAATTAGCAGTTTCGCAATTGACTAAACGGTTTACGTTATTTCTTGTATCACGTACCACACGAATTTCTTCAAAATTTAGTACTGCTTTTCCAGCCCCCATAAGAGCTAAGGTTTTTGAGATTTCTTCCGCTTCTTTTAAATAAATCGCAATATTACTTTTTTTGGTTAGAACTTTTGCCGGAATTCCAAAGGCTTGTAGTACCATAAGTACAAAATTGGCATTTTCTTTGTTTTGTAGACGTATTTCAAAATGATATTGATGCTGTGGGTTGTTGCAAGACCCACCACCTAGGAAGCATCCTCTTACCAATGCTTTTAATATGGCTTCCTTTTTTTTGATATCGATTTGCTTTAAATTGACACATAACCCTATGGCATTATTCTCATACGTTATTTCTTCTATTTCTAATTTTTTGCAAGTAATAACATATACCTTTCCCTGTAATTCGATTTTGTAATCAACACCTAAATTGCTTAGTAATTTGCCAAATCGATTAATATTGTACTCATTTTGGGTTGTATATTTTAGTTTTCCTCTTGCGATATTCGTATTGTTACTAATCAAATACCCGAATCAGTTCCCATTTCACGCATTCCTTGTTTGCTAATGTATTTAATTTGCTTAATTCTTCTTTTAATTCTCTTGAAAAAGACATTTATTTTCACCTTCTCTTGCTTTTTTTGCCATAATCATTCTGTTATTTCCAGATAGGTCTTTTTTTGTTTGTATTTCGCTATATTCTCCCGTTTCTTGTATGATACGAATGACTTCTTCTTTTTGGTCATAGCCAATTTCTAAAAATATGGCTCCGTTTTTTTCTAAAAACTTTCCTGCTTGTTCTAAGATTTTTCTGTAAAATATTAGTCCATCAGCTCCACCATCTAAAGCAATCATTGGTTCTTTTTGCACTTGTGGCTCTAAGGTAGCAATCACTTCGGTTTTAATATATGGTGGGTTTGATACGATGACACCAAAGGTTCCTTCTACTTTTTCATATAAGTCCGATTGTAGAAAGGTCACATGATTTACTTTGTTTTGTTTTGCATTTTTCTTTGCTACTTCTAATGCTTTTATACTAATATCCACTGCTACAATTTCACAATCTGGAAGATATTTTCCAAGTGAAATCGCAATGGCACCACTTCCTGTGCATAAGTCTAATATGCGAAGCTTTTCTTTTTTGTTTTTACAGTATGCAATTACTTCTTCTACTGTAATTTCCGTATCTGCCCTTGGGATTAGTACATTTTCTTCTACGTAAAAATCTAGTTTCATAAATTCTTGGTGATGCGTAATATATTGAAGTGGATACCCCTCTTCTAATTTTCGTATAAATTTCCTATACTCTTCCTTCTTCTCGCCTTCCATTTCTCTTGTATCATGAACCATGATATACTCCTTTTCTACTCCTAAACAATAGCTAAGTAGTAATCTTGCTTTTAATTTTGGCTCTTCGATTCCTTTTTGTTGTAATTGTTCTATTGCCCACAATAAATTTTCCTGTATCGTCATTTTTCTTCTCTTTTCTTTTTATCTTTCCTATATTTTACAAAAGATAGAGACTTTTTTCAAGTTCTCTATCCTTATTTTCATAAACTCTTTTACTTACTTTCTTTATCCAAAGAAACATAGGAAAATAACAGCAGCAATTAGCATTGGTCCTGCTAAATTCTCACTTTCAAATGCTTCCTCAGGTGTATTTTCTGGTATTTCATCTACTACCGTAATTCGTGCATAATCAACATCTGTATATTGAAATCCCATACGAAATTCACGTGATTTATATGGTATTAGATGATTTAGCTCTACATACTTTGTCCCCATACATACATCTCTTTTACTATACAAATCAATTTTCACATATGCCGTGGACATAACTTCATTGGTATGTGTAACACTTCCCCCTACATATCCATTTACATAAGTTGCTTTTGCCTCTGTTATATCAATTTGCATACCACTTGGCTCTGTTTTATAGGTATCAATTGGGTCATAGGTTGCCTTTAATGCAATATCAATCATAATATTTGAAAAAATAAAAAATAAAATCACACAAAGTGCATAAATTCCAAATGTTCGAATTCGGTTTCCCTCTGCTCCTTTTCCCGTTATATTAATCTTCCACATATCAATTACTCCGTTTCTTTACTAAGATAGACCTATTATATCATAGATAACATAATTTGTAAACTCTTACACCCTAATCTCCTTTTGCAAATAGATAGAATAAATACATACCTCTTCTACCTTCTTCCCAGTTGCTGCTTCTAGGGCTTTTTTGTAGATTTCTAGTTGTTTTTGGTATTTTTTTATTAGGTCTTCTTCTTTTTTTACAAAATCAGTTTTGTAGTCTACTAGTATCATATGATTTTCTTTATCAATATAGTATAGGTCAATAATTCCTTGTACTAGAATTGGTTCTTCTACTTCTTTTTTCACAATTTCTTTTGCTGGCATGTCAAAATAAAATGGTGTTTCTTTATGAATTTCTTTTGCATGTTTTAGTTTGTAGAACAAGTCCGATTTGGTATAGTCTAGTAGGTCTTTTGTCGGAATTGCTTCTGCTTCTTTTTTGGTAATGATTTGTTTTTGTTCTAATGTTTTTATGAGTGCTTCAATTTTGGCTAAGGTGTATTCTTCTTTTTCATTTATGTGTTGCAAGCATAAATGGACTAAGGTTCCCTTTCTTGCTGAGCTGATTTGTATTTCGTCTTTTAAGAAGTTTGGTACCTTTTTTTCTTTTGGTTGCCTTCCGTGTATTTGGCTCTATTATCGTTAATACATCTGGTAATTCTTGCTCCCTTTCTTTTATCTTACTTACCGATGTCATGGTTGGAATATCACAAGAGCTTTCATATGGATATTGCCATTCTAATTTCTTTTGTAACTCTTGTGTGTCTTTGTATTTCTTACTTTCTTGTATAAAATGAACTTCTCTTTCTTGTTTTTCGTTACTTTCGTTATTTTTTTGTAGTTCTTGCTTTTCATGCACTTCTAATTCTAGCATGGTTTTGGCTTTTTCTTCGTCTTTCCAATAAACTAATTCGAGCCAATCTAGGTATGATTTGTATTGTTTTACTAAATTTGGTGGTATTTCTTTTGTTTCTCCAAGGGCTAGTCTTTCTTTTTTCTTTGCGATTTCTTTTTCAAAATCTTTACGAACCCCTGTTATTATTAGCTTTTCCTTTGCTCTTGTTAGTGCTACATATAATATTCTCATTTCTTCCGATAAGGTTTCTTTTGTTACTTTTGCACTAATGGCAAGCTTTGCACAAGTTGGATATTCGATTTTTCTTACTTCATCAATATATTTGGGGCCTATTCCTAAATCTTGATGTAATAAAATAGGAGCATTTAAATCCATTAAATTAAATTTTTTCGAAGTAGCACTTAGAATAACCACTGGAAACTCTAGTCCCTTACTTTTGTGAATACTCATAATACGTACTACATCTTCGTTTTCACTAATGATTTTGGCTGAGTCCATATCACTACTTGCTCTTCTTAATTGATTGATATAGGCAATAAAATAGAATAGTCCTTTAAAACTTGCCTTTTCGTATTCTCTTGCTCTTTCAAATAGCATTTTCAAATTGGCTTGTTTTACCTGTCCATTTGGCATAAGCCCTACATATTGGTAATAGCCAGTTTCCATATAGATATGCCAAATAAATTCATCTAATGGCATATATTCATTTTTGTTTCTAAATTCCTCTAGCTTCGATAAAAATTCTTTCATTTTTTGTTCTAGTTCCGAGCCTAGGTTCTCATTTTCAGGTGCTTGCCTAAAAATAGTATAAAAATCCTCTTTTTTTCCTCGTTCTCCGTTTAATTTGATACGAATTAGTTCATTATCATCAAATTTTCCAATTTGAGAACGTAGCACACTAACAAAGGGAATATCTTGTTTTGGGTTATCGATTATTTTTAGTAAGGATAACATGGTTTGAATTTCGATGGAGTCAAAATACCCACTTCCGGTGTCGCTAAATACGGGAATATTTTGGTTATTTAGCTCTTTTTCAAAAATTGGTGCTACACTTGCAGTACTTCTTAGTAAAATAACAATATCTTTATAGCAAATGTCACGATATCCTTTCGTTTTATCGTATACTTGAAATTTGCCTTTTATTAATTCTTGAATTTGATTTGCCACAAACCTTGCCTCTAGCACTGCATTTTCTACCTGTTCCAGTTCTTCCTCTTCTTTTTCTTCTGGTTCTTTTAAATTAAGAATATGTAGGCTTGTTTTGTATTGTTTTTTTAATTTTACATCTTCGTTTTCTTCTAATTGTACTGGCAATATTGTTTTTTCATTCTTGCTTTGTTTCTCTTTTACATCGTCTTGCAAACTTGGGAAGTTTGCACCTAAATTTAGGTATTCTTCTTTGTTATAATCAATTTCTCCTAAGGTTTTGCTCATAATGCTTTCAAATACATGGTTTGTTACCTCTAGTACATTTTCCCTACTTCGGAAATTTTTAAATAACTGAATTTTTAGGTCTTCCTCTGGCCTCCTTTTGTCTTTTGTTTGGTAGGTTTCGTATTTTTCTAAAAACAGTTCTGGTCTTGCTTGTCGGAATTTGTAAATACTTTGTTTTACATCTCCTACCATAAATAAGTTATTTCCATTAGAAATCATATTTAATATGTATTCTTGAATTAAGTTACTATCTTGATACTCATCAATAGCAATTTCTTTAAACTTTTCTTTATAGCTAAGCGCAACTTCGCTTGGCCTCTTTTCACCGTTTTCATCGGTTTTTACTAAAATTTTTAGGGCAAAATGTTCAATATCATGAAAATCCATTACATTTTTTTCTAGCTTTTCTTTGGCAAAAGCAGTCTCAAACTCAAAAATCAAATCACGAAGACATGCTAATTTTCGGTACATTTCTACCATATCTTGCCTAATTTGTTCTGAGCTAGCAATGAAAAACTTATCTTTTACCTTATTATATTTCTTTTTTACTTGGTCTCTTTTTTCTTTGGCTTGGTCTTTTTGTATACTTTCTATCTTTTCTCTTGGCCAAGTGCCCCATTTGGTATTGGTTACTTGTTCTAATACTTTATCCCACGAAACCAAATCCATAGTAGATGTTTTTATATTTTCTAAATTTGTAATGTCTTGCTTTATGGTTTCTGTAAATTTACTTAGTTCTTCGTATTTTTCTAATTCTTTTTTTATACTTTTTAAGTCTAACACACAAGTTTCTATTTCTTCCTTTGCCTCTTCTAAGAGTATCTTACCCCATTTCGTATTTGCAAAATCTTCCTTCTCGCTTATGTTAAAATCCTCTACCGCTTTTTTTAGCCATTCTTCTGGAAAGGGATTTGCCTTAATGGTATTAAAAATATTTAGCACTAGATCCTTTAGGGCATCATCTCTTTGGTAAGTGGTATACGTATCAATTAATAACAAAAATTCCTTATCTTCTGTTTCATATTTTTCTTCAAATAAATCTTCTAACACTTGTCGTTTTAGTAATTCCATTTCATTTGGTTTTCCAATACGAATATTAGGAGAAACCCCAATTTCATAAAAATGATTACGAATTACCTCCAAACAAAAAGCATGAATGGTACAAATACTTGCTTTCCCCATTTTTACAATTTGCTCTTGCATTTTGGTATCCTCAGGATGCTCCTCTAAATAAGCATAAATGGCATCTAACATCCTTTGCCTCATTTCACTTGCTGCCGCATTGGTAAAAGTTACCACTAATAATTCATCAATATTCATATTCTGTTCTAAAATTTTCTTTATCATACGTTCAACCAAAACTGCCGTCTTCCCACTACCGAGCAGCAGCAGCTACTAATATATTATTATCTTTCTCCGAAATTGCCTGCAATTGCTCCTTAGTCCATTTTACTTCACTCATATTTTTCTCGCTTTCTTGTTACATTTCCTATTCTATTACACGTAAGAAACACTCAAGTATATTTAATCATTATTTTCAAATAGTTCTTTTACATGTAGTTCTCTATTTTTTAATTCATTGTTTTTATTTTGTAATAGATTTTCAAAAAACATTATTAAATAATCAAATATAGGATAGATTGCTTTCGGAATATTTCCGTAATTACTTCTAACTAAAGCGTTTCTAAAATATATGCTATATTCTTTAAACATATCATTATTAACATTAAATCCCATATTATTAAGATACTTTTCAATAAATACTGCTGTTGTTCTTGTGTTGCCTTCTCCAAAAGGATGTACCTGCCAAATACTCGAAGTGAATTTGGCAATATGTTTAATTAATTCATCATTATTTAGTTTTGAGTAATCAAAATCCTTTTCTTCTTTAAAATCATATTCGAAATAACTTTCTATGTCTTGATAATTTACATATTTTACAGTTTCACCATTTAGAATAGGTTCTTTTTTAGAAATATTATAATCTCTGTAATTGCCTGCAAAATCATATATGTCTTTAAATAAATATCTATGAATATTCTTTAATGTAATAGGACTAAAACCGAAACTCTTATCTTCTAAAAGCTGTGCTATTCTTAAAGATACTAAATCACATTCTTTCTCTTTTTGAATATTTATATCAGTAGAGTTTTGTGTTTCATAATATGTTTTTAATAAATTTTCTACTTCATAATATTTTAGTTCTCCATTAATATTTTTTTGAGATAACTTTAATAAATATTTAGAAGGCTCTAAATTATCAACTTTATTTAATCCTATACCAGTATTCCAATATTCTTGTTTTTTTGAGGCATCTGTTGTTTCATTTTCAATTATATAATTTTCTTCATTAGACATAAAAAACCTCCTAAAATTTCTCTTTTCCATACCTTAATATTATACTATAAAATGCCTAAAATTACTATAGTTTTGCCTAAAAATTCCAATGAATTACAACATCATTTTTATCAATCTATTGCATGCATTTATTTTATTTTTTTGTTTATACTAAATAGTATGAATGAAAAATGGAGGTAATCGTATGGAAAAAAATACAAATTTGTATGTGTTAAATGAAGTGCACAAAGGTGCAAAAATGGGAATGGATTCGATTTCGACTATTTCTGAAAAAGTATCGGAGCCAAATCTTAAGGACAACTTAAGTTTTCAATATACGCAATATGGCGATATTTTAGATAGTGTTAATGAAATTTATAAGAAATATGGTGATATTCCAAAAGATAATAATCCTATGAATGAGGTTATGTCTTGGACTGGTATTCAAATGAATACCTTAACCGATAAAAGTAACTCTCATATTGCAGATATGTTAATTCAAGGTACTACGATGAGTATTATTGAAGGTCGAAAACTATTAAATCAAAATCCCAATATTGATGAGGAAGTTCGTCAAGTATTAAATACGTTTGTAAAAATGCAAGAAAATAATGTAGAAAAATTAAAGACCTTTTTGTAAATTCATTGATGATTCTTAAAAGTAAAATAGAGGTATATTTTATTTAATTTACCTCTATTTTTATTTATAGAATTTTTTATGTTAAACTTTTTAATTAGAAGCCCATCTTACTACTTTAATATCTTTGTATTTGTTTAGGACCTCTCTATATTTTTGGTATTCTTCCTCCCACAACATACTTGGAATTTTATCGAACGCTTCAAATACTTTTTCTGCTTCCATTAAGAAAATGACTTGCTCTTGTGAGGTTAAGTTTCCCCCTTTTTTAGCAAAAATATATAATTCATCTAATAACTCATTTGCTTTAATAAAGGACCAGAAATCTTTTACTTGAATTCCTGCCATTTTTATCTGCATTACTGAAAATGCAATTAAAGAAACAATTATAAAAATTAAAATATATAATACTGTCTCTACCATTACAATCACCTTCTTTTGAAACTTTTGTTACTTTATCTTTTGCCTCTCACATTTGTATTATAACATAATATGACAAAAATTGCAAGTTTTTGTCATGTTATTGTAATAAATACGTAATATATCTTCAGAAAATGCTATTATTTTATCCATTGGGGACATTAAAAATTGCATAAGAATTGTAATTTTTCTACCTATTTTTGTTCTTTTATGGTATAATTATCTCTATACTTTAAATGGAGCGTGATACTATGGATCGATACAATAGTACAAAAATGGCTGGTATTTTCGGAATGTTCGGAAATATCTTTTTACTCATTATTAAGGGGATTGTTGGATTTGCTAGTCATAGCCAAGCTATGATTGCTGATGCTGCTAATAGTGCTGGGGATATTTTTGCCTCTTTAATGACTTTTGTTGGTAATCGTATTGCGAGTGAACCTGGCGATAAATCTCATAATTTCGGACATGGAAAAGCAGAATACATTTTTTCTTTGTTTATTAGTATTTCGATGATTTTTGTTTCAGCTAAGTTATTATACGATTCTACGATTTCCTTAATTTATCGAGATACATTTACTTTTTCATGGTTTTTAGTTGCGGTTTGTATAGCAACCATTTTGGTAAAATTATTCTTGTTTCTATATACCTATCGTTTATCGAAAAAATACAATAACATTTTATTAGAAGCCAATATGAAAGACCATCGAAATGACTGTATTGTAACCACTTTTACTCTTATTTCGATTTTACTTAGCTTACTTCATATTTATTGGTTTGATGGTATTGTTGGCATTGGTATTTCGATTTGGATTTGTTATACAGGAGTTAAAATTTTTGTGGAAAGTTATAATGTATTAATGGATATTTCAGTAGATGCTACTACCGAAAAAATGATTTTGGATTTGGCTCATAGTTATAAAGAAATCAAAAAATTAGATGATATTTCTTCTGCTCCTGTTGGTTATCAATATATTATTGTATTAACCATCTATGTGGATGGTAATATGACGACTTTTGATAGTCATTCCTTGGCAGATTCGTTAGAACAGGATATTACGAATTTAGATAAGGTTTATAAAACCATTATTCATGTAAATCCTATATAACCTTAGAGTAGTCTTGTGTCAGCCTTTATTTGATAATTTATATTTAAATCTAACTGGGCAGACACAAGGCCTGCCCATACGGTTTTATTTCATCGGTTTAATTTCTACTTTTCCTTCTTTTGCTACTACCTTTACTTTATCTCCTGTTTTTATTTTCCCATCCAAAATTGCCTCTGCTATCTTATCTTCTACTAAGTTTTGAATGGTTCTCCTTAATGGACGAGCTCCATAAGCTTTGTCTATTCCTTCTTTGGCAATTAATTCTTTTACAGACTTATCCATTTTAATTTCCATGTTATTTTCTTGTAATCTTGTTTGCACTTCTTTTAACATAATTTCGATAATACTACTGATTTCGGTATCCGTCAATTTATGGAACACAATAATTTCATCAATACGGTTAATAAATTCTGGACGGAATTGCTTTTTTAATTCGGCTAATACTTCTTTTTTGGTTTCTTCGTATTTCTTTTGTTCTTCCTTTTCCTCATCACTTAAAACACCTGCAAAACCTAGTTTTTTATTGTCGGTTATTAGCCTTGCTCCTATATTTGAGGTCATAATAATGACAGCATTTTTAAAGTTTACCGTTCTTCCTTGGCTATCGGTTAAACGCCCATCTTCTAGAATTTGTAATAACATGTTCATGACATCTGGATGTGCTTTTTCTACTTCATCAAATAAAATGACACAATATGGTTTTCTTCTTACTTTTTCGGTTAATTGACCGCCATCATCAAACCCTACATATCCTGGAGGGGAACCAATTAGTTTTGAGATAGAATGTGGTTCCATGTATTCGGACATGTCAATTCGAACCATGGCATTTTCATCTCCAAAAAGTGCCTCTGCTAATGCTTTGGAAAGTTCTGTCTTTCCTACTCCAGTTGGTCCTAAGAATAGGAAGGAACCAATCGGACGTTTTGGGTCTTTTAGTCCTACTCTACCACGCCTAATCGCCTTTGAAACCGCACTAATCGCTTCTTCTTGCCCAATTACTCTTTTATGTAGAGTTTGCTCTAAATTCTTTAGTTTTTCATTTTCATTTTGCGTTAATTTTTTTACTGGAATTTTGGTCCAGTTTGCAATTACCTCTGCTATTTCTTCTTCGGTAATTTCGGTTACTTTTTTGGTGTTTTTATTTTTCCATTTTTCTTGTTCTTTTTCTAATTTTTCCCTTAGGTTACGTTCTTTATCTCGTAATGATGCTGCCTTTTCAAAATCTTGTGTACGAATTGCCTCTTCTTTTTCTTGTTTGGTTACTTCTATGGTTTGTTCTAATTCTTTTAGGCTATTAGGTTGTGTGTAGGTTCTCATTCTTACCTTTGAGGCTGCCTCATCAATTAAATCGATGGCTTTATCTGGTAAAAAACGGTCGGTAATATATCGTACCGATAAATTGACACTTGCGCTAATCGCTTCATCGGTAATTTTTACATTGTGATGTGCTTCGTATTTATCTCGAATTCCTTTTAGAATTTGGATGGTATCTTCTACATTTGGTTCATTTACCGTAACTGGGCTAAATCTTCTTTCTAATGCTGCATCTTTTTCAATGTATTTACGGTATTCGTTTAGCGTAGTAGCACCAATTAACTGAATTTCTCCTCTTGCCAATAATGGTTTTAGGATGTTTGCTGCATCAATGGCTCCTTCTGCTGAACCAGCTCCCACAATAGTATGAATTTCATCAATAAATAGAATAACATCCCCTGCTTTTTTTACTTCATTTAAACACTTTTTAATTCTTTCCTCAAAATCTCCTCTGTATTTGGCTCCTGCTACCATACTCGAAAGGTCAATGGTAACCACTCGCTTGTTTTTTAGCATTTCTGGTACATCTTCTTGTATGATTTTTTCGGCAAGACCTTCTACTACCGCTGTTTTTCCCACTCCTGGTTCTCCAATTAAGCAAGGATTGTTTTTTGTTCTTCTGGAAAGAATTTGGATGACACGTTCAATTTCATCTTTTCTTCCTACAATTGGGTCTAGTTTTCCTTCTTCAGCTTGTTTTGTTAAATCGGTTCCAAATTGGTTTAGAGTTTGTGTTTGGTTATAACTTCCTTGCTTATTTTTTACGGTCTTGTTTTCGGCTTGTCCTTGTATGTTTTCGTCTTCATTAATCACTTTTACAATTTCATTGTATAATTTGCTTGGGTTTGCTCCCAAATTTAGCATAATACGAACAGCAACACTATCGCCTTCTCTCATAATGCCAATTAAAATGTGTTCGGTTCCAATATAATCTGACCCCAATTTTCTAGCTTCACGAAATGCATTTTCAATGACACGCTTGGTTCGAGGTGTAAACCCAGCCACCTCTACCTTGGCTTGTTCCTCTTTTCCAATTAATTCTTCAATTTCCTGTAAAACCGCCTCTGGTTCTATTTTCTGGTTTTGCAACACTTTACTTGCCACCCCAGTTTCCTCTTTCACCAAACCATACAAAATATGCTCGGTTCCAATATAATTATGCCCCATTTCGATTGCCACATCATTCGCAATTTCAATTGCCCTCTGGGCACTACTTGTAAATTTATACGTCATATGATTACCTCCTTATTTTTCCCCTATAATTTGCTTAATTACTTCTGCTCTTCTGATGTCTCTTTCGTAGGATTCGATTTGTTTTCCTAGGTATTGTTGTAAGTTTGCTGGCTTTGTGTAAAGCTGTAGTTTTTTTACTTTTAAATCGGTAAGTTCTTTTATAATCCCTAAATCGGTTCCTAGTTTCACTTCGGAAAGTAGGTCTCTTGCTTCTTCTGATGATATTTTTTTTGCATTGGTTAACGTACCAAATGCACGATATACCTTATCTTCTAATTCAATTTGGTCTTTGGCTAAAATTTTTCTTGCTAGACGTTCTTGTTCGATTACTTTTTCCGTAATTACTTTTAGATTTTTTACAATTTCTGCTTCCGATATCCCAAGAGTTTGTTTATTGGAAATTTGGTACATATCTCCACCTGCCTTCGAACCTTCGCCATAAATTCCTCGAATGTTCATTCCGAAATTATGAATTACTTCTAATATCTTTCGAATATTACCAGTTCTTGCAAGTCCTGGTAAATGCACCATTACCGATACTCGAAGAGCCGTTCCTACATTGGTTGGGCATGCGGTTAAAAAGCCGTATTTCTCATGGTAGGCATATGGTAACACTTTTCCTATTCTTTCATCAAGTTCAGTTGCTAAATTCATTAAATTTTCTAAGTCAAGACCTGCATTCATTGCTTGAATTCGTAAGTGGTCTTCTTCGTTAATCATAACCGATATGTTTTCTTCTTCATTAATAAGCATAGCACCTGTTTCTTCTTTGTTTAAAGCAAAATTTGGACTAATTAAGTGCTTTTCAACTAATACCATTTTGGTAATATCGTCCATGTCTTTTAATTTTACAAATTGAAGCCCATACCCTAAACTTGGGGTTATTTCTTTTATGTTTTCTTCTATTTTTTGTTTTGTGTTTTTGTCTGCCTTTGTTATAAATGGAAAATTGCTTAAGTTTCTGGCTAGTCGAATTCTTGAACTAATGACAACATCTGCTTCTTTTCCGCTTTGTAAATACCAATTTAACATATGTATACCTCCTTTTTCTTTGGACCGATTAACATCGCCCCCTACATTTCTAATTTTTTGATTTCATCTCGGATTTTGGCTGCATCTTCGTAGCGTTCTTCTTTAATGGCTTGTTTTAACTCTGCTTTTAATTCATCTATTTTTGAGGTTGTGTTTTTTGGCTCCTCATTTAGTGTTGTCATTTTTTCTAATTTTGGTTTGGTAATTTTTCCTTTTCTTCCTACATGCTGATTAGAAGCATGTAAGTTTTTTAAAATTGGGTCAATTTTATTTAAAAAGGTATCATAGCAATTGGCACAACCAAATTTTCCATTATGCATAAACTCATCATAGGTCATACCACATTCCTTACATTGCAATTCTTCTTTCTTCGTAAATTCTGGTAAAAAATTATCTTCTGTATCTTCAAAAAATTCACTAAAAAAGCTCGATACATTAATTGGCATATTAAAATCCATATCGCCAATTCCCATTTCTTTTGCACAATCCTCACAAAGTATCATTTCCTTTTTTACGCCATTTACAATTTGCGTGTATCGAACATTCGCCTCATTTTTTCCACAATTTTCACATTCCATAAAAATCCCTCCTATCTAATCTCTAATTTCTAGTCCACTAAATTTAGTAACATATTTTTAAAAATATTCGCTCGTAAGCTATCTCGTATTTCTGGTGGAATACTAAGCACATTATCACTTGTAGCCACCTTTAACAACTTTGCCTCTTTTTCCGTGATTACTTCATAAGACAGAAAATTGCTTAAATAAATATCCACTTCTCCTGCTGTCATTTTATCCTCAAGACTTGCAATAATATGCATCAAATAATTGCTTTTCGTGATATTTACCTTTTTGATACGAATATGTCCTCCGTCCGCCACGTCTACTTTCTACATAATAGCCCTGTGATGGCTTAAACCTCGTTTGTATCACATAATTAATTTGTGAAGGAACACAATTAAATTTCTCTGCTAGTTCATTTCGTTGTATTTCTACATATTCGTCTTCCTCTTTTAGTAATTCTTTAATAAATTCTTCAATCACATCCGACATTCTCACTTTGCCTTCCTCCTTTCTTTTTGTTGTTCCTATTTATTTGGGTAATTTTATTTATTGGAATTGTCCTCATTTATTTTTTATATTTCTAATCGTCTATATGATTATCAATTTTTTTACATTTCTGTAATCTAATATTTACCTATTCTTTGCTATATTTTTATTTTTTCTTTGACTTTGACTTTCTTTGACCTATATTTCTATTATACTAGATTTATTTATTATTTCAAATAAATCTAACTATAATATATTCCTATTTACTTTCATTTATTCCAGTTATCTTAAATTATTTTTTTGTACCTCTCTTTTTCTACTTATTTCGTCATTTTTTCATAATTTTTCCATATATTCTTTATACAACAAAAAACACAGTAGAAAAAATTCCTCCACCGTATTTTTTTCAATATTATCACTTATTCTCATTATTTTCTTTTGTCATATTCTGCATTTTCTTTGCCTTTTCTTTTTGCTCTGGTAATGGAATCCAAGCAAAATACGAGGATACAAATTCTCCATATTTGGTACTATCTTCCCCCACTTCTACACCAAACTCTTCTCTTGCCTTTTCTAAATTTCTTTTCTTTTGTTCTTCGCTTGCTATTTTCTTTTCTAAATCATCGTTCATAAACATACACCTCATAAATTTTTTCCTTTATAAGGTGTACATTTTTTTGTTTTTTATACTTTAAAATATATTATCGATTGAAAATTCTTCTCTCCTTTTTATATTTTCTAATATATAGCTACAACGGTCAATGCTATCTACTGCTTGAGAATCATCTTTCATTTCGATAAAACTTTGCATGGAAATAACAGCGGTTTTTACTTTTTCAATTTCTGCGTGTTCAATGTAAAGTGCAATCGTATCATCTAGCTCTTCCCATTTATCGAAGGCTTCTTTGGAAGCTTTTTTTGCTGTTTCAAAGTCTGCCTCTTCTTTTACCAATTCTTGTCTGGTTTTACTTAATCTTTCTTGCATTTGGTCTACCGCATTTTGGGTATACTTTTGCGTAATGGTATTTAGCCCTAAAATTACAATGGCAACAATGGCACTAATAATTAACTCTTTATACATCTTTTTCCCCTTTCTTTTGACAAAAGATTTGCTCTTTTCCATCTAGTGTAACTAACAATGCTTCTTCTGGTTTCATGCCAAATTTTTCTACTTGCTTTTTTAACCATGTGTAATTTTTTCCAATCTTTTGCAAATTCTTTTCCATAATTTTTCCATCGACTACTAAATTATAAGGAATTCCTTCGTATTCTGGCATAATATTAAAATCTTCTGGAATTGTAGTTCTTTTATTTGGTTTTTGAATCACTGTTAATTGTCCACTCGTTTCTAATATGGCGTATTCCACATCTCCTACACTTGCTACATTGTTTCCTCTTAAACGTTCTTCTAATTCATTAATCGTAAAACGTTCCTTCATTAATGCTTTTTCATCAATTCTCCCACGATAAATTAGAATGCGTGGTTTTCCACATACAACCTCTCTTGCTTTCACACTTTTTAAATTGATAAAAGAGAGTAATAAGTGCATAATAAGTAAGCCAAAAATAGGAATGACTCCTCTAGTAATCGGAATTCCTGTTTCTGTCATGGGAATGGAGGCAAGGTCTGCAATCATAATAGAAATAGCAAGTTCAAAAGGTTGTAGTTGCCCTATTTCTCTTTTTCCCATTAATCGCATAACCACTAATACAACTATGTATAAAAAAATAGCTCTTATAAATGTAATTAGCATACAAAAATTCCTTCCTTTCCACTTTTGTTTATTCATCCGCTATAAGAAATGTATCTTTTCCATATGTACAAAGGTTGCTTTCAAACTCATTTTCTTTTATTGTTAAAATTTTATAAAAATTTTCAAATTATTTTCTACTTACATCTATTTTGAACCATTTTTCAATAATTATACAAATTGTTTTCGCATAATTTTATTTTTTTTGTTCATAATAAAGTCATAAACATTGTATTTGTTGAATAATTGAAATTTCTATTATTCAAGTTATCTTTTTTCAAGATAGGAGGTTTCTTAACATGGATAATGAAAGAAGTAATGTCCAAAGTTCTAATGGAACAAGCACAATTGGTCAAATCGTATGGAGATTTGTAGCTGCTGCGGTTGTTCTTGCAATTACTGCATTTTTTACACCTGGATTTACCATCAATAATATATGGTCATTAGCACTTGCTGCTGTTGTGCTTACGGTTATGGATTATTTAATCGTAAAATTTACTGGTTTACATGCCAGCCCTTTTGGTAAGGGATTTGTAGGATTTATCCTTTCAGCAGTCGTTTTATATGTGACCCAATATTTTGTGGCAGGTTACACAATCTCTTGGATAGCTGCTATCATCGGTGCTCTTGTATATGGAGTTGTTGATTACTTTATTCCTGGTGATAATAAGCTATAGGAAAACAAAAGAAGATAAAATAAATAATGTTTCATTGTTTATTTTATCTTCTTTTCTAATATATATTTCTATTCTTATTTTCGGTTCCAGCCTTCTTTATTGGTTTGTCTTTGTCTCGCTATGGCTAATGAATCGTTTGGTACATCATCCGTTATAGTAGAACCTGCTGCAACAAAGGTATTTGTTCCTAAGGTAACTGGGGCTACTAGGTTTGTGTTTGAACCGATGAAGGAGTTATCTCCAATAATGGTTTTGCTTTTGTTGAAGCCATCGTAGTTACAGGTAATGGTTCCACAGCCAATGTTGGTTTTACAACCAATTTCGCAGTCTCCCATGTAGGAAAGATGTGGTACTTTGGTGCCTTCTCCAATAACTGCTTTTTTTACTTCTACAAAGCTTCCTATTTTTACTTTATCACTTAAACGGCATCCTTCACGAATGTATGCGTTTGGACCAATTTCACAGTCTTCTCCAATCACAACACCTGATTTAATGGTGGTATTTGGGTGAATGACTGTATCAACTCCAATTTCTACGTCATCATAGATGTATGTATTGTTAATGTCTTCAATGGTAACTCCATTTTTCATATGTTCTGTATTAATACGAAGTTGTAAGGCTTTGGTTAACACTTGTAAGTCCATTCTATCATTAATTCCTAATACCTCTGCATTATCCGATACCACAATGGAACCTGTTTTTAAGCCTTTATCATACATTATTTTAATAACATCCGTTAAGTAATATTCCTTTTGCACATTGTCATTGGTTAGCTCTTTTAGAGCTTCTAACAATTTTTCAATATCAAAACAATACATACCAAGATTGACTTCACGAATTTGTTGTTGTTCTAAATTACAATCTTTATGCTCAATAATTTCCTTAATTTTTCCATCTATATCGTGAATAATTTTCCCATATGGTAAAATATTTTCATGTACCATTGTAAGAATGGTTGCACTTTCCCCTCTTTGGTTTGATACCTCTACTAAATTCTTTAGTGTTTCTGGTCTCATAATTGGGTGGTCACCATTTAATACTAATACTTTTCCTCTTTTTCCTTCTAATAGTTTAGCAGCTTGCATAATTGCATGACCAGTTCCTAATTGTTCCTCTTGTACTGCATATTTGACAGAATCGGCTAGTACTTCTTCAATTTGCTCTTTTTGATATCCTACTACTGTAATAACTTCTTTTATCCCCGCTCTTTTTACATTTTCAACTGCTCTTCTTATAATCTCTTTTCCATAAATTTTATGTACTAATTTGGATTTTTTTGATTTCATACGAGTCCCTTTTCCTGCTGCCATAACAATTGCTAATACTTCTTGTTCCATGAAACATCGTTCCTTTCTAGTCCTACGCCTTATTGGGGCTTATTTTTTACTCACGTCCTACATTTTACCACAAAAAAATATAGAATGCAAACTTTTCTTTCCTATCTTATTCCTGAGGTATTTTTTTGGTTAATTTTTTTTAAAAATAGGAATAATCTAAATTCTCTCAAATATACATTAGTAAAGTTGATTTTGTACAAACATTTTTTGAGGGGGTATAGAATAAATGGAAAATTTAAGCTTATATGAAGATATAGCAAAACGTACAGATGGCGACATTTATATTGGAGTGGTGGGACCTGTTCGAACTGGAAAATCTACTTTTATTAAAAAATTTATGGATTTATTGGTCATTCCAAATATCGACAATGAATACAAAAGAGAACGTGCCAAAGATGAGTTGCCACAAAGTGCTGCTGGTCGTACTATTATGACCACAGAGCCAAAATTTGTACCAAATGAGGCAATTGAAATTACCATTGGTGAAAATTTGAAATTAAAAACAAGACTTGTGGATTGCGTTGGGTATTTGGTAAATAATGCCATCGGCTATTTAGAAGACGAAGCACCTAGAATGGTAAAAACACCTTGGTCTGATACGGAAATTCCTTTTGAGGAAGCTGCTGAAATTGGCACAAAAAAGGTAATTCAAGAACATTCTACGATTGGTATTTTACTTACGACCGATGGTAGTGTTACCGATATTCCAAGAGAAGACTACATTTCTGCGGAAGAACGAGTCGTAAAAGAATTAAAGGAATTGAATAAACCTTTTATTATCGTATTAAATTCTAGTGAACCATATTCGGAATATACCAAGGAACTTGCAAGAAAACTAGAAGATAAATATCAAACCAGTGTTATTCCAACTGATTGTGCAAACTTAAATAGTGATGACTTAAATGATATTTTTGCCAGAATTTTATATGAATTCCCAATTGAACAAATTAACATTAATTTTCCAAAATGGGTGGATGGTTTAAGTGATGAGCATTGGTTAAAACAAAGCTTATATGCCCAAATGAAAGATGCTTTTTGTGATGTAAAAATGCTAAAACAAGTAGATGCTTCCATTAGTACTATTTATAAAACCGATATTATCGAAAAAACTTCTTTAGAATCCATTATGTTAGGAACTGGTAATGTTAGTATATCTGTTCAATTAAAAGAAGAATTATTCTATAAGATACTAACTGAAATTTCTGGAGTAGAAATTTGCAATGAAGGTGACCTATTCTCTACGATTACGACTCTTGCTTCCACCAAAAAAGAATATGACAAAATTGCTTATGCTTTAGAAGAAGTAAAACATAAAGGTTACGGTATTGTAACACCTTCCATTGATGAACTCATTTTAGATGAACCAGAAATGGTAAAACAAGGTTCTCGTTTTGGAGTAAAATTAAAAGCAACTGCTCCAAGTATTCACCTTATTCGTGCTAATATTGAAACCGAAGTATCACCAATTGTGGGAAGTGAGAAACAATCCGAAGAATTAGTCAATTACCTACTTTCTGAATTTGAATCTGACCCACAAAAAATTTGGGAATCCAATATCTTTGGAAAAAGCTTACACGAACTAGTAAACGAAGGATTACAAAATAAACTTTGCCGTATGCCAGAAGACGCACAAGGAAAACTACAAGAAACACTAGAACGTATTGTAAACGAAGGTAGTGGCGGATTGATTTGTATTATTTTATAAAATCACAGAGTCGATATCATGTCGGCTCTTTTTTCATTTTTTCATGAATATTTATTTCCTTTTTTGTTAAAAATATGTGAAAGAATAATTTGTAGATTGGAGTAAATCACGTGGAAAAAGTAAAAAAGAATTCGATGATAACTTGTTTTAAAAATATATTTTCTTATACCCCAAAAGAACAATATCATTTTTCGATTCCTGAAACAAATGAAGAAATAGAAAGTAATCCTACCCCTCCTAATAATGCTAATCTTGAAACACCCAAAGAGGTTTTTCCTAGTATTGATGTTAATTTAGAAGCAATTACCTCCCGATTTAATACGTTCATTAATAGTGATATTATTGTTCGCGAATTTCGTTTAATTGCTAAAAACAAAGAATATAAAGCATTTTTATTATACATTGACGGTATGGTAGATACCACTAGTATCAATCATTTTGTCTTAGATCCTCTTATGCTTAGAAATACTTCCAATATGTACCAAAACCCAGACAGTGAAACAGTAAAACAAGCAGTAGCCAATAATATTGTGGTAAGAAAAGTTAAAAAATTCGATTTAGGAACTTACATTTTCAACCATTTAGTTCCTCAAAACAGTGTGAAACAAATTAGTAGCTTTGATGATGTATCCTCTAGTGTAAATTCTGGTAATTGTAGCCTTTTTGTTGACACCTTAAATATTGTTTTCGATATTGATGTAAAAGGCTTTAAACAAAGAAGTATCGGAAAACCAGAAAACGAAATTGTTATTCGTGGTTCCCAAGAAGCTTTTACAGAAAATATCCGTACCAATACCTCCCTTTTACGACGATTTGTCAACAATGAAAAACTAATTATGGAAAACATAGAAGTTGGCAAAATCACCAAAACCAAATGTGCTGTTTGTTATATTGAAAATATTACCAACAGTGATTTAGTAGCCGAGGTAAAATATCGTTTAAATAATATTGATGTTGACAGTATTCTTTCTTCTCGGTCAATTAGAACAATTAATTGAAGATGACGGGAAATTTAGTCTTCCTCAAATGATTTCTACCGAAAGACCAGATAAAGCCTCCAACTTCCTTTTAGAAGGTAGAGTTGTTATTTTAGTAAATGGAAGTCCATATTCTTTAATCGCTCCTGGTACTCTGATTGATTTTATTACCTCACCAGAAGATACCAACCTAAAATATCAATTTGCTAACTTATTAAAAATCATTCGTGTTTTAGCTGTTACTTTAACCTTATTACTACCAGGTTTTTATGTAGCAATTACCAACTTTCATCAAGAACTTATCCCCACTGAATTGCTCTTTGCTATTGTCTCCTCAAGAGAAAACATCCCTCTTCCCATTATTTTTGAAATTCTGGTAATGGAATTTGCCTTTGAGTTAATTCGTGAAGCAGGTCTTCGTGTTCCTACTCCCATTGGTCCTACGATTGGAATTGTAGGAGCCCTTATTCTAGGACAAGCCGCCGTAGACGCCAATATTGTAAGCCCTATTTTAATTATTGTTGTTGCCATCACCGCAATTGCTTCTTTTGCTATTCCAGACTTTTCCTTTGGCTTCCACTGCCGTGTTTCACGTTTTATTTATGTACTACTTGGCTATTTCTTAGGATTCTTAGGAATCGGTATTTGCTTATTTGTTCATGCCCTTATCCTTGCCGACTTAAAATCCTTTGGCTATTCCTATTTACAGCCTTATATCCCTGTTACCAAAGATTACAAAGGCTTGTTTCTTTCTCCTTCTTGGAAAAGAGAACATCGTGCCGATTTTCTAAATACCAAGAGACCTAAAAAACAAGCTGATACTAGTATGACTTGGAAACATACAAGCCATTAACAATCATTTTTCCCTATATGCAATCAGAAAGGATGTTTTTTTATGAGTAGTTCAAAACTCGGTACTGTCGAAGGAATTGCCTTTATTTTAATCATTATATTAAACCATCTGATATTAAATCTACCACAAAATATATTAGAACACTGCGGTTCCTCCTCCCCCTTAAATATCATTTTCATCACCATTTTGGTTTTCTTATTTTTAGGTCTTATCTTAAAACTATGGAAACCATTTGGTAATAGTGACATTTTAGATATTAGCGAATTTCTAGGAGGAAAGCTATTAAAAACCATACTTGGTATTTTATTTATGCTATATTTTATTATCATTTCTAGTACTGTACTTCGTAACTTTTCAGAAATGATAAAAGTTGTTTATTTTGAAAAAGCCACTATTTGTTTGATGTTGCTCTTTTTCCTAGTCGCTGCTGCTATTGCTAATCGTTTTGGCTTCCGAACCATTACCAAATGCAATCTCATTATTGTACCCATTATCTTGTTAAATTTACTAATTGCCTTTTTTTGTATTTTTTCAAGATTTGAATTAAAACGACTTTTTCCTATATGGGGATATGGCTTAAATGAAACCTTTTTTAGTGGTATGAGCAACTTATTTGCTTTTACAGGAATTGGGTACTTATATTTTTTAAAACCTTTACTAAAAAATCCTAGCGATTTTCATAAAATCACATACATTTCGATTGGTATTTCTGCTTTTTATTTATTGTTAAGTGTGACTACTCTTCTTTTCTCCTTTGCAGATGTCTTAACCATAAATGAAATTTCACCTGTTTATTTGCTAATTCGAGGAACTAATTTTGGTAGGTTCTTACAAAGACCAGATGCTCTTTTTATTTTAGGTTGGATTTTATCTCTTATGTCTTACCTAAGCATTACGGTTTGGACCATTTCAAATATTTTTAAGAAAATTTCCAAAACAGCAGATACCAAACCAATGATTTATTGTTTTTGTGCTATCATCTTTGTATTTGCCCTAATTCCTAAAAACATTGCACAAATTCGCTTTATTCAAGATATCGTATTTCGTTATCTTACTATTATTTTGGTATTTATCCTTGGGTTTATCCTTCTTCTTCTTGCTAATATCAAATATCGAAAAAAACACCCTGACTCGAAAAAGGAGGTTTTAAATGATGAATAAAAAATGGAAAACAACAACTGCTCTTTTTCTTATTTTAACCATTCTCCTTTTTTTGCTTTCTGGTTGCTATAATGAGCAAAGCATCGACCATTTAGCCTTTGTTGTAGCCATTGGTTTTGATGTTCGGACAAAATAATAAATTAAAACTTAGTTTCCAAATTTCGGTTCCTGGTGGCTCTTCCGAAAGTGGTGGCTCCTCTCAATCCGATTCCTCTATTGTTACTACCATTGAGTGCGATTCTTTTGATTCTGGTGTTAATTTATTAAACAGTTATTTAAGTAAAGAATCCAATCTAGCCCATTGTAAGATTATAGTATTTTCAGAGGAATTTGCAGCAAATGGCATTTCCGAAACCTTATTTACCTTAATGAATAAAGTAGAAGTCCGTCCTGATTGTAATGTACTAGTTAGTAGGTGTAGTGCCGAATATTTTCTAAACAATTCAAAACCCGTTTTAGAAAAGCTATCGGCAAGATATTATGAAATTGCTCCTACTTCTAGTGAATATACCGGTTTTACTCAAAACATTACCCTTAGCGACTTCTTCTCTGATTACACCGATACCTTTCAAACTTGTTATGCCATTCTTGGTGGTATCAATTCCGATGATACCCATGACTTAAATACAGGGGAAAATTCTTTTGAAAAAGATTCTACTAATAAAGCAAATGAAACTTTAATACAAGGAAAAAGCAATATTGAAAATATGGGTCTTGCTGTTTTTTCTGGGGATAAGTTAGTAGGAGAATTAAATGGACTAGAAACCATTTGCCATCATATGATTTCTAGTAGTTTAAACAGTTGCATTATCAATATTCCAAGCCCATTTGAAGAAAATGAGACGATTTCTTTACGTGTTCGTCTTGTTAAAAATACAAAAAATAAGGTAAAGCTAGTTAATGGCTCACCATATATTACTTCTAATGTAAAACTAGAAGCACGTATTTTAACTATGGATGAAACTTCAAAATATATTTCTTCAGATGAAATGGAAACCTTAGAAGGAGCTCTAAATTCGTATTTAACAACAAAATTATATGAATATTTATATAAAATTTCAAAAGAATTAAAAAGTGACATTGACAGTTTTGGAAAACATGTGGTACAAAATTTTTCAACCTTTGAAGAATGGGAAAGTTTTAATTGGTTAGACCATTTTAAAGATTCCTTTTTTAACGTATCTGTAGATACTACCATAAAATCCAGCTATATTCTTATGGAGAGCTAATATTAAAAGAAAGTAGGTGTATATCGTGAGAATTGTCATTGGACTAATTTCCATATTTATCTTTTTAAAAACCTTGTTTTATGGCATTTACGAATGGAAACAAAATCAAAATAAGCGGAGGTAGTATTGCTATTTTTGCCCTTGCCACCATTTCTCTTATTTTACCAATTCTTCTAGTTAATCTTCGTGTTAATCTTTCTTCTTATTCATAGAACCCTCAGTCGCCTATCGGCGACAACCCCCTTTCAGTAAAGGGGCCTTTTTATAACACCACATCTCGTTTTAAAAACCCATTTTGTACAATCCCTAGCCCGATAAATTTTGCTTTTTCATTGTATATTCGGTAGGTTTCTTCTGGTAATGTATAGGGTAGTTTTACTCCATTTAAGAATTTTTCGAATTGGTTTTTGTTTAGGATTATTTTTTCTTTTGTGTTAAAGAATTCTTCTATGGTAATCATCGTGTCTTCTAGGTTATCCTTTTTTTGTTGTAATTCTTTTATAGTAATACTGTGGTCTATAGAGAATTCGCCTACTTGTAGGCGGTTTAGGTCTTTCATACAACCAATGGTACCTAGTTTTTCGGCAATTTGTTCACAAAGTGTTCGAATATAGGTACCTTTGGAGCAATGCACGGTGAAGGTGATTTCGCTTTTTTCTTGGTTTATTTTGTCTAGGGTTAGAGTGTAGATTTCGATGTTTCTTTTTGGTATTTCTATGGTTTGTCCTTTTCTTGCGTATTCATATAGCTTTTTTCCTTTTACTTTAATTGCTGAATACATTGGAGGAGTTTGGGTTAACTTTCCTACCATAGAGCACATGATTTGTTGTATTTTTTCTGTTTCTAATACACCTACCGTTTGTTCCTGCAATATTTCTCCTGTTAAATCTCCAGTATCTGTCTTTATTCCTAGCTTTAATACGGCTTGGTAAATTTTATCATGGTTTACCAAATATTTTGCAATTTGAGTTGCTTTTCCTACCAATAATGGCAATACCCCTGTGGCATTTGGGTCTAAGGTACCAGTATGTCCTATTTTTTGCCCTAATGTTTTTTTTGCAATTGCTACAACATCATGTGAGGTGTAATCTTTTTCTTTATTTATAATGACTATTCCGTCCATTTATTTTTTCTCCTCAAACAGGGCAGACACAAGGCCTGCCCCTACATTTTTATTTTAAATGTTCTCGTACTTCATGGAGAATTCTTTCTTTTGCTTCTTCTAGTGGTGCATGGATTTGGCAGCCTGCTGCTCGGATGTGTCCTCCTCCGTTAAACATCATGCATACATCCGATACGTTTACGTAGTCGTTGGAGCGTAATGACCCTTTGTAACTTCCGTCTTCTTTTTCGGTAAGAAGAATAGATACTTCTACTCCTTCAATACTTCTTCCAATATCGACTAAGCCTGAATGGTCTCCATTTTGTGCTTGCACTTCTTGTTCATCTTTTTTGGTAATATAGGTGAAAGCGACTTTTCCGTCTTCTAACAATTCCAAACGATCCATTGCAATTTTACTTAAGGCAAAATGCCCTTTGGTTTGCCTTTCTAATACATTACGGTAAATATCGGAAACATTTACTCCAATGCTTAAAAGCCATGCTGTAAATTCAAACGTTTCTTTTGAGGTTCCTGCATATTTAAACCCACCAGTATCGGTAATAATTCCAGTTACTAAACAACTTCCTATTTCTTTGGTAATCGTTACTCCTAAATATTCCAATACTAAAATAAGAATTTGACAACAAGCTGGTGAATCAGGATTTACAAAATTGTAGTCTGCAAACATAGAGTTTACACTATGATGGTCAATATTAATCGTTGTTTTCGCTTGTTCAAAATAACCAGCAAACCCATTTAAACGTTTCACATCACTACTATCTACGGCAATGGCTAAATCATAAATTTCCCTTGTGCCTTCTTTTTGCATTTTATCGGCATTTGGCAAAAAGTTATAAATAGCAGGATATTCTGGCACAATCACTTCTGCCTTTTTTCCTAAATCAATTAAGGCATTATACAAACCAAGAGCACTTCCGAATAGCATCTCCATCCGGATTTTCATGTGTTAAAATTACAATATTCTGCGCTTTTTGTATTTCTTCTTTTATATTATCTAGCGTCATTTTTTCACTTTCTCCTATTCTTTTTCTTCTGGTTTTATTTCTTTTAAAATTGCTTCAATTCTTGCTCCATATTCAATGGAATCATCACGTTCAAATACTAATTCTGGTGTAATTCTTAAATTCATTTTTTTAGCGATTTGAGTACGAATAAATCCAGAAGATTTTTTTAATCCTTCTAATGTTTCTGTCTCATTTTTTGTGTTTAACATACTAACATAAATTTTAGCATATTTTAAATCTGGTGTTATTTTTGCTTTTGTCACACTAATTAAGCCAGTTACATTAGGATTTTTTAGTTCATAACTAATTATATGACTAATCTCCTTTTTTAATTCTTCATTTATTCTCTCAAATCTCGTATTATTTTTTGGCATGTCTTGCCTCCTATCTATTTCTTAACCTCTTCCATTACATACACTTCTAATGTGTCTGTCTCGATAATATCGTTGTAATCTTCAATTTGCAATCCGCATTCGTATCCGTATGCTACTTCTTTTACGTCATCTTTAAATCTCTTTAAAGAAATTAATTTTCCATCATGAATTACCACATTATCACGAATGACACGAATACCTGCATTTCTTGCAATCTTTCCGTCAGTTACATAGGCACCAGCTATGGTTCCTACTCCACTTACTTTAAAGGTTTGTCTTACCTCTGCTGTTCCAATTACTTTTTCTTCAAAGACTGGGTCTAGCATTCCTTTCATCGCTGCTTCAACATCTTCAATCGCTTGATAAATAATAGAATATTGTTTAATTTCAACTTCTTCTTTATTTGCCATATCTTTTGCAATTGGGTCTGGACGTACATTGAAAGCAATAATAATGGCATTGGATACTTTAGCAAGGGTAACATCCGATTCTGTTACTCCACCAACATTAGCATGAATTACTTTTACTTGTACCTCTTCATTGGTTAATTTTTCTAAACTTTGTTTTACTGCTTCTACTGAACCTTGTACATCCGCTTTTACAATAATATTTAATTGTTTTAAGTTGCCTTTTTCAATTTGGCTAAATAAATCGTTTAAGCTTACTCTTGCGGTTTGATTAATACTCTTTTCTCTTGCTTGACGTTTTCTTCTTTCAATTAGATGTTTTGCTGTTTTTTCATCTTTTACTTCATAGAAGGTATCTCCTGCTTCTGGTACTTCGGTTAAACCAGTTACCTCAACTGGAGTCGATGGACCTGCTTTTTTTACTTTCTTACCTTTATCATCGGTCATGGTACGAATTCTACCAATCGCAGAACCTACTACAATGGTATCTCCTACATCTAAAGTTCCACGTTGTACAAGCATTGATACGACTGGTCCTCTTGTTTTATCTAGTTTTGCTTCAATAACGGTACCTTTGGATTGTTTATTTGGATTTGCTTTTAATTCTTTTACATCTGCCACTAATAATACCATTTCTAATAAGGTATCAATATTAAGTCTCTTTTTAGCTGATATCTCAACAAAAATGGTATCTCCTCCCCATTCTTCTGGTACTAATTCGTATTTCATTAATTCTTGTTTTACCTTTTCTGGGTTGGCACCTTCTACATCTATTTTGTTTAGTGCTACTACAATTGGAATTTCTGCTGCTTTGGCATGGTTAATCGCTTCAATGGTTTGAGGCATAACACCATCATTGGCTGCTACTACTAAAATAGCAATATCGGTAATTTGAGCTCCTCTTGCTCTCATACTGGTAAATGCTTCATGTCCTGGTGTATCTAAGAAGGTAATTTCTCTATCATTAATTTTAACTTTATAGGCACCAATATGTTGGGTAATTCCACCCGCTTCTCCTTCAATCACATTCGTAC
The DNA here is from genome assembly GCA_948436025.1 of uncultured Clostridium sp. GTDB lineage: Bacteria > Bacillota > Clostridia > TANB77 > CAG-508 > RGIG8482. The sequence goes on from CAOJHH010000010.1 coordinate 37,361, forward strand.
TACGAATCGCATCTAATAATGAGGTTTTTCCATGGTCTACGTGTCCCATAACAACAACAACTGGTGGTCTTGGTTGTAATTCATTTTCGGTATCTTCAGTTTCATCAAATAAAATATCTTCTTCGGTTACTGTTTCCTTTTTAACTGCGGTAATACCAAATTCTCCTGCAATTAAGAACGCCGTATCGAAGTCCACTTCATTATTAATGGTTGCCATAACACCATAGCCTAATAATTTTTTAATCACATCTGCTGTGGTTTTCTTCATTTCAGCTGCTAAATCTTTTACGGTTACTGGGTCTGGTATGGTAATTTCGGTTAATTCAAATATTTTTTGTTTTACGCGTTCTTCATCTTTATTCATACGTTTTTTATTTTTCTTACCTCTTTGGGTGGTTAAATCATAAAAATCAAGCATACCACCATCTTGTTCATCAAACATAGAAGATAAACGGTCATGTTGTTTTAAGCTTTTTAATTTGTCTTCATTAATTTCATAATCTCCACCACGTTTTGAACGTTGACCTTTTTTCATCTTGTTTTCTTCATAACGGTTTTGTTTTTGTTTATCAATTGACTTATTGTATTCTCTTACAACTTCTTTTTCTACCACATCAGTCATGATGTTTTTAATATTCTTTTCAATTCCTTTTTCATCAAGTGGTCTTCTTCCATAACCATTTTGGTTATTACGATAGCCACCATTTCGGTTTTGATTATACCCATTTTGAGGACGATTATCTCTTCCAAAGTTATTTCGGTTTTGTCCTCCAAATCCACCATTTTGTCTATATCCATTTTGGTTCTGCAAACGATTATCTCTTCTAAATCCATTATCCCTTTGTCTATCATTATAACCATTATTTTGATTATTATGAAAACGATTATTTTGGTAGTTTCCATTTTGGAAATTACCACCTTGACGGTTATTTTGATAACCACCATTTTGACGGCTACCACCTTGGTATCCACTGTTTTGATAATGATTGTTTTGACGATTGTTATTAGCATAATTACTATTTTGATTGCCTGTTTGGTAATCACTATTTTGAGGGTTGCTATTTAAACGATTGCCATTTTTCTCGTTATTCGTTTGGTAATCGCCATTTAAATCCTGATTATTGTTCGCCATATGATGTCCTTTTTCGTTATTATCTAGTTCTTCCTTGTTTTGGTTATTGTTTAAGATTTCGTCTTTGTCAACATTAGCTTCCACTTCTTGTTTTACATCTTGTTCTTCTTTTTCTTCTTGCTTACTGATGGTTTTGTTTTCTTCTGTTTCAGAAACTGGTAATACTTTTTCTTCTTTTGGCTCTTGTTTTGGTGTTTTTAAACCAAATAGTTCACTTACCGTCATTGGTTTTGACGGTTTATTACGATATACGATATTATAATCCTTGTTGGTATTTCTTTCTATAAAACCAACTTCTTTACGTTTTTCTTCTAGCTTTCTTTTCTTTTCTTCTTCTTCCCTTCTTGCAAGTTCTTCCTCGGATACAATAACTTCCCTACGAATAATAACTGGTGCTTCTGGTTTTGCTTGTTTTGCTTTTTTCTCTTGTTTGTCCTCTTTCTTATTTTCTACTTTCTTTTTCGTTTTCAAACTCTCCTTTATTTTTTTTGCATATTCTTCCTCAACCGAGCTCATATGGTTTTTTACTTCAATCCCCAATTTCTTAGCTTTCTCTATAATTTCTTTACTGGTTAAGTCAAGTTCTTTTGCAATTTCGTGTATTTTTACCTTACCCAATAATTTCACCCCCATTAATTATTTTCTGAATTTCCATCGCAAAACTTTGGTTTCGAATTCCAAAAATCGCTTTATTTGGTTTGCCAATTGCATTACTTAATTCCTCTATCGTTCCGTAAATATACAGTGGTATTTCGTTTTTATGACATGCCATTTCAAAATTCTTTTTCGTCCTTTGGGCTGCATCCTCTGCCACCAAGACCAGTTTTACTTTTCTTTTTTGGATTTGTTCCATACAGGCTTCGGTTCCAAAACAGACTCCCCCTGCTTTCATACACAATCCTAATAACCCTTCTATTTTATGATTGTTCAATCATCACACCTCTTAATTTTTCATAAATCTCTTCTTCCACTTTGGTCTCAAACACTCTTTCGATTCTCTTGGTTTTAATTGCCTTTTCTAAACATTCTTTTCTTTCACATATGTATGCACCTCGTCCGGGCATTTTTCCTGTTTTGTCAATATTAATTTGTCCATCATTCGATTTTACAATTCGAATTAACTCATTTTTGTTCTTTTTTTCGTTACAACCCATGCAAGTCCTTTGTGGTATTTTTTTCAAAAGAAAACACCTTCCCTTCGTCTATTCTTCTTTTGGTTGTTCCTCCTGCATAGAGGCAATCATTTCTCTAAATTGTGATTCCGATTTAATATCAATTTTCCAACCAGTTAGTTTTACAGCAAGTCTTGCATTTTGCCCCGATTTTCCAATTGCCAATGATAATTGGTCATCTGGTACAATCACTTGTGCAAATTTTTCTTCTTCTTTCACATCTACTGCTAATACTTGTGCTGGAAGTAATGCTGCTGCAATATAAATGCTTGGGTCTTCATTCCATTCAATCACATCAATTTTTTCACCATTTAACTCATTAATGATATTTTGAATACGTACTCCCTTTTGCCCTACACAAGAACCTACTGGGTCAATATTCGGATTGGTAGAATATACTGCTACTTTACTTCTGTAACCTGGGTCTCTTGATACACTTTTAATTTCAATAAGCCCTTCATAAATTTCTGGTATTTCAAATTCAAATAATCTTCTTACAAATTCTGGGCAAGCACGAGAAACCACTACTTGTGGATTTCCCTTCATTCCTTTTACCACATCTAGTACATATCCTCTTATTTTCTGATTTACACGATATTGTTCTGTTGGAATTTGTTCTTTTGCTGGCATAATTCCTTCTAATTTTCCAAGATCCATTACAACAATATTGGTATCTGCTTTTTGAATAATACCAGAAACAATTTCACCTTTTCTTTCATTAAATTCATTAAATACAATGTCACGTTCTGCTTCTCTTAATTTTTGAATAATAACTTGTTTTGCTGTTTGTGCCGCAATTCTACCAAAATCCTTTGGTACCATTTCTACATCTACACTATCACCAATTTCTAATTTTTTACTAATCTTTCTAGCATTCTCTAAATTGATTTGTAACTTATCATCCTCGGCTACTTCTACTACTTCTTTTACCGCATATAAATGAGCTTCCCCTGTTACTTGATCCATTACTACTTTTACATTTTCAGCTGAATCAAAATTTCTTTTATAGGCTGTAATTAATGCTTGCTCAATCGCCTCAATCACATATGACTTTTTAATTCCTTTCTCCTTTTCAAGTTCTTCTAATGCTAATATCAATTCTTTGTTATCAATCGCTTTCATTTTTCCCTTTTCCTCCCTTTAATTTATATAAGAACCCCCAGTCAGCTTCGCTGACAGCCCCCTTAAGTAAAGGGGCCTTTTGGTTAGTCGCGTTTTTTCGTTATTTGTCCCAGTCGTATTTGGTTTTCATTTGTGAAATGTCTTTTCTTGGTATGGATATTTCGTCGTTTTCGTATGTCATTGTAATTTTTTCTTCATCATATCCTGTTAAAATGCCGTCAATTTTTTTCTTTTTATCGATTGTGGTATATAGACTTACTTCAATTCTTTCTCCCATGGCAGATGCCAAATGTTTATCCTTTCTTAGCACTCGTTCAATTCCCGGTGATGATACTTCTAAGAAATATTGCTCCCTAATATAATCTGCCTCATCTAATAAATCCATAATTCCGTCATTTACTTTTTCACAATCGTTTAAGTCAATTCCATTTTCCTTATCAATAAAAATACGTAAGAAATAATTTTTTCCCTCTTTTGCATATTCTACATCATATAAATCATATCCCAACTCTGTGATTTTAGACTGCAAAAGAGTTTCTACTTTTTCTTCAATACTAGCCAAAGCTGTATCCTCCTTAATACAACCGAAGAGTGGGATTGGTTCCCACTCTTCTAGTTTTTTATGTTTTGCATACTTATTATACCCCGTTTATTTGTAAAAATCAAGGGTTTTGTGAAGTTTTTTTATTTTCTTTTAAACGAAGCCTAGTGTTAACCTTCTAACAATTATTAAAACGGTACAATAGCCCCAGTTACTGCAACCATGTTAATCTTGCCCCATATGGGTTAAAGCCAACGCTAGTTGTACCAGCAGCTGTCACTTGTATCATAAAGTAATATTGGCCCTCTAAATTTGATACATCAATTGTCCAAGTCTCTGACCTAGTACCAGTACTAAATGACTTTGATGTTTTAACAACAAAATTAGTAGCGTTACCTGTAGAAGCTACTCCAAAATGAATATAACTTGGATTACTAGCACTGTCATATGAAAATATGTTATCTGCCGAAAACGTAATAGTAGAACATGTCGTTAAGTCGTAACTCTGTTTACTTCTAGCATAACAAGATGCACCTTTCTGATTTGCTCCAACACTTAATTGATTTCCCCATTGACCATTTGTTAAATTCCAGAAATTAGCAGTATTCGAATCGTTCCAAGCCAATTTGCTAGTACTCCAAAGTCCTGAAGAAACTCTAAATCTTATTGAACTTGATACTGTTTCAATTTTATTCCCTGCTTTATCAACACTTAAAACATGAACATAGCAAGTGACTCCTGTTGATTGTGTTATATTAAAGTTTAGTGGATTTTCTGTAACAAGGTTTGCTGTATCCCATTGTGTAGCATTCTCTCCTAATTTTGTAGAAGATGTGTTGATTATATATTTACAATTCGATAAATCAATTCCAGATTCTAAGTCTTTAAGTTCTACTGTTGCTTGTATTGTTTCTCCTGCATTGACTACTGTTGTATTAAATGTAATCATTGCTTCCTGTGGTGGAGTTGTATCAATTCCTTTTATTTCTGATTTAAATTCATATCCTACTTCCCCTGTTTCTTGGTTTACAATTCTTCCATAAATTGTTCCATTTACTTTTACCTTAAATGTTTCTCCTAATGTATAATTAACCCATTGTGCTCCTTCTTCATCTCCTATTTTATATTGTGTAGTATATTGCCTTACACTTTCATCAATCTCTATCCCGACATCTACATCGGCTACATATTCTGAATCTATACTATATACAAATCTTGCTTTTCCTCTAGTAATCCTTTTAAACCAACTTTCTTGTTCTACTTTTATGATTTCTAATGTTTCATCATCGACAATAATCTCATACCCATCTGTAATAATCGTATGGGTTCCATCTCCATTATTAATTGCATCATCAATTTCTCCTTCTTCCTTTTTTCGATTTAAGAAATCATCTAATGTTTCTTGCTTTTCATCTCGTGTTGTTATATGCTCCATTAGTAAAATCGTTACTTTCTCTCTTACTGCTTCTTTGTCATAATTTTTTCTTGCTTCTTGTGCATGGTTTATAATTCCATTTTGTCCTACCATTAAATTAATTGTAATTCTTGCTAGGATTAATAAAATGATGATCGTAATCACCAAAGCTACTAACGTAATTCCTTTTCCGGGTAGACACAAGGCCTACCCCTACATATAATTGATTCTTTTTATCTTTTGACATCTTATTTTCTTCCCCTTTTTTACTTCATTATATCTTTGCCATATTCTTTTTACAATAATATACTGGCTTTTTAATTATAATAAATAAGCATCATTTTTTAACCATATTTTAATATTCATAAAATCCATATATTTGTATCTCTCTTATTGCAATTCCACTTCCATAACTTGATGTATTGCTTCCTTCTACATATAATCTTACAAATCGATAAGAGTTCTTTATATCATTTGACTCTATTTTTTGCCATTGCATAACTGTATTAATCTCGTTACTGTATTCAATTAAATGAGAGGCATCTATAAAATTTTCTCCATCATTTGACAATTGCAATTTTGCATATTTAACCGCAACGCCTCCATAAGCTGACGTATAAGAAGGTATAAATTCTATTCTTTTAACATACACTGGTCTTACAAAATTAAATTGAATATAATTTTTATCATTGCTTTCAGTTTGCCACGTATTTTCTATATCATTATACTGTACGATATCTCCAAAATTGTATATTCGATCAAATGCTTTATATCCCTCTCTATCCTTTTTAACTGAACTAGTAATTACTTCTCCCACTTCACTTTTATTACTTTGCATTTGTGGAACCAATGGCATTCCATCTAAAAAAACCTTTTGATGTAAAAACTTTATATATTCATTTTCATCTTCATTCGTTTGCATTGAAAATTCTCCAAAAAGGTTTGTTAATTCTTCTTCTTCTTTAATAGCTGCCTCTTGGTAGTTTTTTCCTGCTTCTTGGGCACGATTTAAAATTCCTTTTTGACCTACTGTTAAATTAATTGTTATCCCTGCCAAGATTAATAAAATGATGATGGTAATAACGAGAGCAATTAAAGTTATACCTTTTTCTTGTCTATTTCTATTCATTT
>CAOJHH010000011.1 GCA_948436025.1 uncultured Clostridium sp.
GTGCCGAAGATACTTGTGGGTTACCCTACTGGTAAAATAGGTTGTCGCCAGGTTTATATTCCTCTTTAGCTCAGTTGGTAGAGCGCTCGGCTGTTGAATGTTAGCAGCACTACTTGAGAAATCAGTAGTTGATAAGGTGGCTAAGTCGGTGAAACTCGTAAGTAACGATAGTTACACGACAATACCGAGCAAGGCGAAAGCTATGTGTAGAGACTTTACACCACCTACCTAAGTCGAAAGATATGGTAAAGATAAAGTCCAGACTACAAGCTATTTAAAATAGTGTTAATGAAAATTAATGTAGTAAAGTAACCGATAGGTCGTTGGTTCGAGTCCAACAAGAGGAGCCATAAAAAGCTGATACAACGTATCAGCTTTTTTAGTAATACTGAATAGTGAAAAAATTATGCGTAGATAAGGTGGAATGCTATGATTAAAATATGTGAAATATGTAATAAGAGATTTGAAACAAAAAGTATTTCAAGATTATATTGTTATGAATGTAGTGGAGAATCCACAAGAAGTAATAATCAAACACGTAAACACCAAAAAACAATTTTAAGACGAAGTATGAAATTGCAAGCAATTAAATTGTTAGGTGGGAAATGTAGTATATGTGGTTACGATAAATGTGTTGATGCATTAGAATTTCATCATGAAAATCCAAATGAAAAAGAATTTAAACTAGGTTCAGGAAATACAATGTCGTGGAAAGAATATAAGAATGAAGCTTTAAAATGTATTTTAGTATGTTCTAACTGTCATAAAGAAATACATAGTGAATTAGGATATAAAATGAAGGAAAATAAATTGACATAATGCGAAAAGTAAGATATAATAGAGTTAACTTTTTTTAAAGTTGGAGGCAAAAATGTTAAAAGAGACAGTTAATTTACTATTATATCTCTTTAACGATTTGGAACCATTTTGGGCATATCTATTAGTAAGTCTTCTTTTACTATTGGGTATTATAAAAGCCTTTTATACTCGGCAACCAGAATGGGAATCGAAGAAAACAAAAGATAATAACGGAAATGAAGTTACAATACATTCCCGAATAAGAAAATAAGAAAGAGGCTACCTTCGGGTAGTCTTTTTTAGAAATATGAAAATTTGTTGCAAGTTCCAGAGAGATATGATAAAATTGCATAAACTAGGAAAAAGAGGTTTATGTAATGAAGAAAATATGGAAAGATTGGACTGGATTTGAAAAAATATTGCTTTTGGTAAGTGTGTTTCTAATTACTACTTCAGGAATAATTACGAAAAGTGAAATACTAACGATAATAGCATCTTTAGTAGGGATTACTTGTGCTTTAATGCAGGCAAAAGGAAAAGTAATTAGCCAATTTATGGGAGTATTAGAAGCGATTTTGTATTCTATTTTATCGTTTCAAAACCAATACTATGGGGAAGTAATAATTTATATGGTTGTAGTACTGCCAACGTATTTATTTGGGATTTATTCTTGGGTTAGTAACAAAAATAAAGATACCGATACAGTAATAGCAAAAATTTTTACAAAAAGAGAATGGATTGTGTTACTAATTTTAAATGTAATTTTATTTGTTGTATTATACATCATATTACAATATTTTAATACAAGTGCCTTGATGGTATCTACATTATCCATGCTAGCAAGTTTAACAGCGACCTACTTAATAGCAAGAAGAAATAAATATAGTTTTCTATTTTTCATAATAAATGATGTAATACTACTTATTCTATGGGGAATACCAGTTTTACAAGGCGAAATTTCATTAATTCCTATTCTAATAGAACCTTTTCTTTTACTAATTAACGATTCCTACGGATGGAAAAATTGGAATGAAAATGAAAAAAATAATAGTAAAGAGGAATAAAAAGCCATTAACATGGTTATAGTAAAAGAAACATTCCTCTTTAGCTCAGTTGGTAGAGCGCTCGACTGTTAATCGATAGGTCGTTGGTTCGAGTCCAACAAGAGGAGCCAAACAAAAAGAAGGCAATTTTATGGATAATTGCCTTCTTTTTGTTATTGTGTAAACAACAAGGTGTCTTAGGTACCTCACCCACAGGCTATGCCTGTGTGGTGGGTCAGGTTCTTATATAAAATATAAGTTAAATAATTGCATTTACATAGAATTTATGGTATAAATAAGGTAAGTTTGTAACAGGATATTGCAATTTTTAGAATGGAGGAAACAAAGTGAGCAAAGAAATAGTAATTATAACAGGTGGAGCAAATGGATTAGGATTTGAACTTGTTAAACAATTTATAGAAAAGAATTATTTTGTATGTAACATAGATAGAGATTTAGAGAAAATGAAAATATTAAATAGTACATATAAAGATAACTACAAAGGATTTATAGGAGATATTTCAGATGATGAATTTGTTAAAACTGTTATTAGTAAGATATCAAATTTGGGAAATATAAAAATACTAATCAATAATGCAGGAGAGCCATCATTTAAGTTACCTACAAAATATGAAAAAGAAGATATAGATAAATGCTTTAAAGGTTTGCAAGGTATGATTTTGTTTTCAACAGAAGTTTTAAAAGTAAAAGAGGAAAAAGACTTAAAAATAGTAAATATAATGTCATCAGCAGCATTAAGAGGAAACAAACAAGAAGCGGTATATTGTGCCACTAAATGGGGAGAAAGAGGATATACAGAAAGTTTGAAAGCCTGCTATAAAGGAACAAGTGTAAAAGTAATAGGAGTATATCCAGGTGGAATAAATACAGAATTTTATAAAAATAGTAGAGATTATGTATCAGAAGAAAAACAATCTACATTTATGAAACCGAGTGATGTTGCTAAAACAATTATAGACAATATTACAAATGATGCTAATTTAACAGTGGCAGATATTATAATTGAGAGAAATTAATGGGAGATTAGAGAATGGAAAAGCATGAATTGGTAGATGAAAATGGGAATAAAACAGGAAAAGTATTAACACATATTGAGGCTCGTGACTTAAATAATATACCAGATGGATATTACATATCGGTTGTTGGAGTTGTAATTTTGAATGAGGTAAATGAAATCTTACTTCAAAAACGTAGTAGTAAGAAAAGAGTAAATCCCAATAAATGGGGGATTTGTGGTGGAAAAGTGGATTTTGGAGAAACACCACTTGAAGCAGGAGTACGAGAAACATTAGAAGAAATTGGCGTTTTGCTAAAAAAAGAAGAGTTAACCTTTTTTAGTATGGATGTTATTGGAAAGTTACATTTTACCGTATACTATACAAGAAAAAATATTGATTTAAGAAAATGCAAATTGCAAAAAGAAGAAGTAGCACGGAGTACAATGGTTCAAAATAGAAGAATTACAGAACCTAGATAATGAAGGGTTTGAATGGTTGGAGAATTTAAATAAAGTTTTGGAGGATAAATAATGGAAGTGATGATTGAAGATTTGCAATATGAAGATATCGAAGAATGTTATAACCTTAATAAATTAATATTTAATGAAGAATATGGCTTGGAAGAAGTAAAAGACTTGTATTTAAAAATTCATAATAATAGGGATACATATAGATTTTTGGTAGCAAAATGGGATGGCAAAATTGTTGGCTATACATCAGTAATTATGGCATATAATTTATTTGATGGAAAGAAACCATTTATGACATTATGGTGGGTTGGTACGCATCCAGAATATAGACACAAAGGTATTGCAACAAAGCTATTTAAAAGAATTGAAGAAATTGCTATTGAAAATGAATGTGAATTAATTTATTTTACATCGGAAGAAAATAATTATGGAGCACATGAATTTTACCAAAAACTAGGCTATAATATGCATTCGGATAAAGCTTTTGTAAAAATGCTAATTTAAAATTAGGAATAGAGAAGCGGTTTACACATTACATAAACTAGGTATTGATTTTTTTGGAAAAAATGATATAATTATGTCAGTTAAAATAATTAAAGGGGGAAATGAAACATGGAAGCAAAAATTGTAGGAGACATGTTACCAGCTGTTGTTTGTAAATTAGCAAAAGGAGAATCTGTTATTACTGAAAATGGTGGAATGAGTTGGATGGATGACGGAATTGAAATGAAAACAACAACCAATGGCGGAATTATGAAAGGAATTGGAAGAGCATTTGCAGGAGAATCTATTTTCATGAACTTATATACAGCCGAAAAAGATAATGCAGAAATCGCATTCTCATCTTCTTTTCCAGGACAAATTTTAGAATTTGATTTAAAAGAAGGAGAAACCATTATTGCACAAAAAAAGGCATTTTTATGTTCTGAAAAAACAGTAGATATTAAAATGCAATTCCGTAAAAAATTAGGTGCTGGTTTCTTTGGTGGAGAAGGATTTATTATGCAAAAAATAACAGGACCAGGAAAAGTGTACTTAGAAATTGACGGAAATGTTATTAAAAGAGAATTAGCAGAAGGTGAAAAAATCAAAGTAGATAATGGTTATGTTGCTGCTATGACGCAAGATGTAAAACTAGATATCGAAACGGTAAAAGGTGTTAAAAATGTTTTATTTGGTGGAGAAGGTCTATTTGTTACATCATTAAAAGGACCAGGAACAGTATACTTACAAACAATGCCAGTTTCAAAACTTGCAAGTTTATTATATTTAGGTCAAGCAAAATAGGAACCTGCTCTACCTTACAAGCATAGCTTGTGTGTGAGGTACCTAAGAACCTTGTTGTTTGCACGATAAGAAAAGAAAAAGTTGATGGATTTACCGCTTTCCATTGACTTTTCTTTTTCTAACGTATATAATAATTTGGAAGCAAATGGAGTGGTATCGAAGTGGTCATAACGAGCTACACTGGAACTGTAGTAGTCGGGAAACCGGCCCGTGGGTTCGAATCCCACTCACTCCGCCAAATGAAACTAATACGAACTTTGTCTATTTTATAGGTGGATTTGCGTTTAAAATAGCTTTATAAAATGGATATGAAAAAAGGTGTTCAAAAGAAACACCTTTTTCTATTGAAAAAGAATGATAGTATTAGGTTTATATTAAAACGGTTATATGAATGAAAAATTTGGGGGTTATGTTGAAATTATTGGTTTGTTGTGATAAAATAAATACCACAATAAACCCAAAAAGGGTAAATATAGGAGGGCTTAATGATGAGTAAAAAGACAAACAAAAAGGATTTAGTATCATTTCTTGGTGTAGGAGTGTTGCTAATACTTACGGCAGTTGCTCTTTTTAAAGGGACACATCCTAAGTTTGATGAAAAAATTTCAGGAAAAGAAGCGACGATAGTAAGTGGAATTGTAACTATTCATTATGATGAGCCTTTGGGACGGGGGATAGATACTGTCGCAAGGTCGCAAAAAGTTATATTAACTGGAAAAATGGTATATTTCTTACAAAACGATATGCCAATGCTGGAAGTTCGTTTAGAAAACGGTAGTTTGGCTTGGATATATAAGAAAGATATTGTTATTTCAGAATAACGAAAATGACAAAGAAGAATAGCGGGTTGGAATTAAGTTCTTCCAATTCGCTATTTTTCAGTTTATACTAGATTTGAAAAGTGTCAATTTTATATTAAAGAGGTTATAAAGTGGAAGAAATGGAATTAGAAAAGATAGTAGAACCAATTGTAGAATGGTATGTAGAAAATAAACGAATGTTGCCTTGGCGAAAGGAAAAAAATCCCTATAGCATATGGGTTTCAGAAATTATGCTTCAACAAACGAGGATTGAGGCAGTTAAAGTGTATTACGAACGTTTTATGAAAGAAGTACCAAATGTGGAAGAATTGGCGAAAATAGAAGAGGCAAAATTACTAAAATTGTGGGAAGGGCTTGGGTATTATTCAAGAGCAAAGAACTTAAAAAAAGCAGCCATCAAAATTTGCCAAGAATATAAAGGAGATATGCCAAAATCTTACGAAGAATTGGTAACTCTACCGGGAATTGGAGAATATACAGCAGGTGCCATTGCTTCGGTGGCATATAATGAAAAAGTACCAGCAGTAGATGGTAATGTCTTACGAGTAATTTCGAGGGTTATGGCAAGCACAAAGGATATTTTACTTTCGGATACCAAAAAAGAAATAACAAAAAAACTAAAAGAAATCATGCCAAGTAAAGCAGGGGATTTTAATGAAGGTCTAATGGAATTAGGAGAAAGAATTTGTATTCCAAATGGAGAACCGATTTGTAAGAAATGTCCTATAAAAGAGTATTGTATGGCATATAAAAAGAGGTTAACAAGTCGAATTCCAGTACGAATAAAAAAGACAAAACGAAAACTAGAAAAAAGATGGGTTTTTCTAATTGAATGGGAAGATAATATTGCAATTCGAAAAAGAGAAGACAAAGGGCTATTAGCAGGCATGTATGAATTTCCAAATGTAATACAAAAAGAAGAGCTGGAAAAAGAGCAAGTATTACAAGAATGGAACCTAAAAATAGAACAAAAAGAAGAATTAGGAAAAGCAAAACATATCTTTTCTCATATAGAATGGAATATGGAGGGATGGCGAATAAAGGTAGAGAAGAAAAACAGGGATTTTATATGGGTAAAAAAAGAGGAAATATTAGAAAAATATCCTATTCCAGAAGCATTTCGATATTACAAAAATAAACTATAATAGCAAAAACTTCCATTGAAGTGAAAAGAGAAATAAAGTATAATCAAAATAAGAGGTGGTTTATTTTGATTATACGTAAATGCACGAAAGAAAAAATTTTACAAAAAGAATTGAAAGGGTGTTTTCAGTTTTTTAATAAAGAAATTAACCTAGATAATAAACAAACAAAGGGATATGGGTTAATTCGTGATAAATCGCCTTACCATAAAGAGATTGCAAGTATTGCATCGGTTGGTTATGGGTTTGCAGCACTAATCATTGGAGTAGAACATGGTTGGTTATCATATGAAAAAGCATATGATAGAGCAAATAAAACACTAGATACGTTTTTACAGAAAATAGAAACTATTCATGGGTTTTACTATCATTTTGTAAATATAAGAACCGCAAAAAGAGAATGGAACTGTGAAGTATCCATTATTGATACTGCTATTTTTATTTGCGGAGCTTTAACAATTGGAGAATATTTCGGAGGAGAAATAAGGAAAAAGGCAGAAACGTTATATGAACAAATTGATTGGGAATGGTATCGAAATAAAGAAACAAATCAATTCTATATGGGTTATACCAAAGAACAAGGCTTTTGGGGCAGTTGGGACATGTATGCAGAGCAATTAATGTTGTACATATTAAGTGTTGCCTCAAACACACACCCAGTCAATCCCTCCATATATGATAATTTTGAAAAAAAGAAACAAGACTATGGAAAAATAAAAGACATTATTTTTACGTATTGTGGAACGTTGTTTACCTACCAATTTTCACATGCCTGGATTGATTTTCGAAATATAAAAGACAAAAACGGAATTGATTGGTTTGAAAATTCCGTAAAAGCCACAAAAGCAAATAGGGAATATTGTATAAAAAATAAAGATACCTATCAAACATATGGCGAAAATTCGTGGGGGTTAACCGCATGTGTGGGACCAGATGGGTATAAATCCTATGGAGCAAAGCCATGTTTCGTGGATTTAAAACTAGAAAACGATGGGACAGTAGCCCCATGTGGAGCTATTGGTTCGGTGGTATTTACACCAAAAGAAACTATGGAAATGATGGAATACTTATACCATACATATCCAAAGCTATGGTCAAAATATGGATTTTTGGATGGATACAATTTAGAAAAAGATAAGTTATGGGTATCCAAAGAATATATTGGAATTGATAAAGGAATTTCAATGGTTATGATAGAAAATTACTTACACCGGAACCATATGGAAATATGCCATGCAAAGTGAAACCATAAAAAAAGGATTAGAAATATTAGGAATGGGGAGAAAAGAAGAAATAATAAAATAAGAAATCAAAAAATTTCTAAATGGAGAGTACCATTTAGAAATTTTTGTATATAACAAACATTTCGCAAATGAAGATAATGTGACGAACGAAATGTAACAAAAAACTTTTCAAAATCGGTTGTAAAATATGCAAAAAAATGATAAGATTTAACTATCAATTTTACAAAGGAGAATACGATGAAAGAAAAGAAAAATCAAAAAGGAGTAACCATTGTAAGCTTAGTAATAACGGTAATTGTATTAATGATTGTGGCGGGAATTGGTGTTAAAGTAGGTACTGACCAAATAACCAAAACCAAAGATAATACCGTAGTATCTGAACTAAGCATGGTACAACATGCTATACTAGAGCAGTATACGAAATACAAAACAACAAAGAATGCCAATTATTTGGTAGGAAATATGGTAAGTGGAGAAGAATTAAATAGCATTACAAGTACCTTAGGAGTTACTTTAGTAACCATTCCTTCTAGTTATTCGGAAAAAGAGAGGGCATATTATAAACTAGATAAAGCAAGCTTATTGGAAATTGGCATTAAAAATACAGACGATGAGTATGTTGTCAATTATATTTCTGGAGAAGTTATGAATATTACGAAAAAAGCAACAAGTGAAGGAAATGCTCTTTATGTAAGGGCGAAGAGTTTTTAGCGTAAAGGAGAGAATATGGAACAAAAAGAAATTGTGCAAACTCTTACAAAAGTTTTAAAAACATCGACTGTTTTGGAAAATGAACCAATGAGAAACCATACGACATTTCATATTGGTGGAAATGCAGATGTGTATATAAAAGTAAAAGAAGAGGAAGATAGTAAAACCGTTTTTCTATTGGCAAAAGAACATCACATTCCCCTTACTATAATAGGAAATGCAAGTAATGTATTGGTAACCGATAAGGGAATTCGAGGGATTGTCCTAGAAGCCAATCTAAAAAAACTTAAATTTGAAGAAAAACAAGAGGGAACGAGGATTACCGTTCGGTGCGGGAGAAAGCCTAACGGCTCTTGCCGTTAAGTGCAAAGAAAAACAGCTTACTGGTTTGGAATTTGCCTATGGAATTCCGGGAACGATGGGGGGAGCCATACGTATGAATGCAGGAGCACATGGTGGACAAATGCAAGATGTTGTAACCTCTGTTACCTATATCGATTTTGATGGAAATCGAAAAACATTGGCAAAAGAGGAATTACAGTTTGATTATCGCCAAAGTATTTTTTCGAAACATCAATTAGGAATGATTACAGAGGCTACACTAGAGGTAAATAAAGGAAACCCAAAGGAAATAGAAGAAAAAATGGCAGCATATGCGACTTACCGAAAAGAAAAACAGCCAATCTCGTATCCAAATGCAGGAAGTACTTTTAAGCGAGGAGAGGATTACATTACCGCAAAACTAATTGACGAATGTGGATTAAAAGGGTACCAAATTGGTGGAGCAAAAATTTCAGACTTGCACGCAGGCTTTATCATTAACACAGGAAACGCAACAGCAAAAGATGTACTAGATTTAATCAAATACACAAAACAAAAAGTTTATGAAAAATTTAAAAAAGAAATCAATTTAGAAATTGAAATACTAGGAGAAAAATAGCAATAAACAATATAAAAAGCTACGAAGCCCTACAAAAAAGGCCCCTTTACTTAAGGGGGCTGTCGCGAGATAGCGACTGGGGGTTCTTACAAACCAAAAAAAGAAAGGAAAGAAGAAGAAAATGAAAGGATTTTTAGCATGGTTTAAAAACAGTACAAAAATGAAAAGATGGCTTATGATGATTTTAGTAGGAATTGTGTTATTATGTTATGGAATAGCACAAATACTAGTAAAAAATGAAATGACCATTCTACAATTAGGAGGAGTGGCAGTATTATTTGTACTAGGATTTACTTTTACCATTTTAGGAATTATTTTTGCACAAAAACGTACCTTAGAGCTATTAGTAGAAGCCAGTGATGTGCGTTTAGCAAAAGGTAAGAAAAAAGACATTAATGTAAATTCACTTATTTTTAACAGAAAGGTTTATGATAAAGGACCAAATGTTGTTGTCATTGGAGGCGGAAATGGTTTAAATACGGTACTTAGAGGCTTAAAAAACTATACCAGTAATATTACTGCGATTGTTACGGTTTCAGACTATGGAAAATTACCAACCGATTCTAGAAAACAATTAGAATTATTACCAATGGATGATATAAAAGAATCGCTAATTGCTTTATCTTATAACGAAGAGGAAATGGAACGATTACTAAACTTAAAATTTCGACATGGCAATTTAACCAATTTATCTTTTGGCGATGTTTACCTATCGGCTATGAGAGATTTAGAAGGAGATTTTACAAAATCCATTGAAAAAAGTAAAGATATTTTACGAATGACAGGAAGAGTATTACCAGTTACTCTTGACGAATTTAAAATATGTGCAGAGCTAGAAAATGGAATGGTAGTAGAAGAAAAAGAGAAAATACCAGAAATCGTATTTGATAAAGTAACCAAAATTAGCCGAATTTATATTACACCATCCAACTGTGTGCCAGCACCGGGAGTGCTAGAGGCAATTAAAAATGCAGATGCTATTATTCTTGGACCAGGAAGCCTATACACCAATGTAATACCAAACTTACTAGTAAAACATGTTTCAAGAACGATAAAAGAAAGCAAAGCCATTAAAATTTATGTAAGTAACATTATGACAGAACCAGGACAAACAGACAATTTTGGAATTTCAGATCATATTCAAGCAATTCATGACCATGCAGGAAAAGGTATTATTGACTATTGTATTTATGATACTGGAGAAGTGGTTCCAGAGTTTGTAAGAAGGTATAATAAACAAGGGCAAGACTTAGTAGACCAAGACATTATACAAGCAAAAGAAAAAGGAGTTCGCTTAGTACAAAGAGACTTATCTACTATTGTAGAAGACAATATACGCCATAGCCCAAAAGCAGTAGCAGAAGCAATTATACAAATTATCTGTGATGACTTAAAATATCGAGACATGCAAAATGACCCAGAATATGTCATGTTAAATACAAGATTAAAAGAAGAAAAGAAAACCAAAAAACGTAATACTGCAAAAAGAGCAAAAACAAGAGAAGATAAAAGACCAAATAGAAAGTTAGCCTCAAAAGCCGGCAGACATGAAAGAAAATCCAGCAAGTTCGCTGAAAAATACCACGAAAGAATTCGCTCCATTCAAACCAGTGAAGAAAAAAGAGAACAAAAAATAGAATTCATCGAAAAACTACAAATGGACGACGACAAAAAATAATATATAGGGGCGACTAGATAGAACAAGGAATAATAAAATTCATAAAAACGTTCGACAAAGAGTAATATGTAGGGGCGACTAGTAGTCGCCCGAGAACTACAAAGACATACAAAAAAGCCCCTTTAACAAGGGGGCTGTCAGCGAAGCTGACTGGGGGTTCTTAAAGCCGAGATAAGAATCCTCAATTGAAATAAAGAAAGATAAGAACCAGAAAAAGGAGCAATACAAATGAAATTTGGAAAGAAGCAAATGAATTTAGAAGAGGGACTAAGCAAAGAATGGATGATTACCAATGGAATAGGAGGCTATGCCTCCTCGACCATTTTGGGATGTAATACTAGAAAATACCATGGCTTATTAATTGCGCCATTAACCCCTCCTGCAAGAAGATTTTTAATGTTATCGAAAATGGATGAAAGCATTGAAATCGAGGGGGAAAAACATAATCTATACACGAATATGGGGAGAAATTACATTTCAGATGGTTATCAATACCAACAAAGTTTTGAAAAAGATTATATTCCAATTTTTACATATAAAGTAGAAGATGTTACGATAAAAAAACTAATTTGTATGGAGTATGGAAAAAATACAGTAGCCATTTTGTATCGTATCAAAAATGGAAAAAAGCAAGCAAAATTAACGTTAGCACCAATTATGAATTATCGTGATTTTCATCAAGTAAATCATAATCATAGCTATAGGTTAAAACAAGAAATAAAGAACCGAAAAGTAAAAGTGATTGTAGATGATAACCGTGATGTACCAATTTATATAACAGCAAGTGAGGGCGAATATATAGAACATGTAAACGATGATTTCCAAAATATGTTTTACATAGAAGAAGAAAAAAGAGGGTTTTTAGCGGAGGAAAATCATGCAGTTATTGGAAGATATGAAATTGAATTAGCACCAAGAGAAGAAAAAGAAATTTCAGTAGTATGTTCATTAGAAGAAAATATTGATGCCTTAAATGCAAAAGATATGATTAATAAAGAAATTGTTCGTATTAATGAATTAGTGCTAGAATCTGGATTTGTTTCCGTAAAAGAGGAAGCAAAAAAGGAAGAACAAGAAAGAATAAGAGACTACATCATTGCAACTGACAACTTTGTGGTATATCGTCCATCTTTTAGCTTGCATACTTTAATTGCAGGGTATCCATGGTTTTTAGACTGGGGAAGAGATGCTCTAATTTCATTTGAAGGATTATTACTCATTCCAAAACGTTTTGAAATTGCTAAAGAGGTGCTATTAACTTTCACAAAAAACATTAAATTTGGACTTGTACCAAATGGATATTCCGGATTTGATAATCGACCATTATACAATAGTGCAGATGCTTCGCTTTTACTATTTGAACAAGTAAAAAAATATATTGCCTATACAGGTGATGAAAAATTAGTAAAAGAGCAGATATATCCATATTTAAAAGAAATTGTACAAGCCTACCAAACTGGAATTGATGTAGATGATAACAATATTTATGTTGATGAGGACAACCTATTAGTAACAGGAACACCCAAAACACAAAATACATGGATGGATGCAAAATATGGTGATTTTGCAGTAACACCAAGAAATGGAAAAGCAGTAGAAATGAACAGCTTATGGTATAATGCACTAAAAATTATGGAAGAACTTGCCAAACAATTTGAAGGAGTAAAGATAGCAAAACCATATGGCGAGCTTGCCAAAAAGTGCAAGATTGCGTTTAATGAGAAATTTTACCAACCAAAGCGTAAATGCTTATATGATGTGTTAGGGGATAGCAAAATAAGACCAAATCAATTATTCAGTTTAGCATTATCATATCCAGTACTAGACCCAACATCCAAAGTAGCAGAAGAAATGATGAATACCGTTACGAAAAAGCTGCTAAATTCCTATGGGTTAAAAACCCTAGCAAAAGGGGAAGAAAACTATACCGAGGTCTACGAAGGAGATGGCTATAAGCGAGATACCAGTTACCACCAAGGAATTACTTGGCCATGGTTATTAGGGATTTATGCAGATAGTAAAAAAGCAATGATAAAAGCTTGCAAAGACAAGCAGAAGAAAAAAATGAGGCAAGAAGAATACAATAAATTCAAAGAAAACCTTCGTAAAAACCTTGATAAAATGTTCTACAAAGAAGGAATGGTAGGAAGTATTAGCGAATTATACGATTCCAAAACCCCATACCTTCCAAAAGGAGCCTTAGCACAAGGTTGGAGCGTAGCAGAAGTATTTCGAATTTTATTAGAAAAATAGAAAATGCGAAATGTAGGGGTCGATGCCTACATCAACCCGAAAATATGAATCATTAAAGGAAGAATGAACAATGCGTATATTAGGGATAGACCCAGGGTTTGCCATAACTGGGTATAGTATAATCGATTATATTGGCAATAAATTTAAACTCATTACTTCAGGAGCTGTTTTAACAAAAGCGGGAGAATCTTTCCCACTTCGCTTACTAAAACTAAACAACGACCTAGAGCAAATTATTGACGAATATCACCCAGATGCTATTTCAGTAGAAGAATTATTTTTCAACAACAATGTAAAAACCGCCATCAATGTAGCACAAGCAAGAGGCGTTATTCTAGTAGTAGGCTGTAGAAAACAAATTCCAACCTTCGAGTATACCCCATTACAAATTAAACAAGCAGTAACAGGCTATGGAAGAGCAGACAAAATACAGGTACAAAAAATGGTAAAAACCATTCTAAATGTAGAATCATTACCAAAACTAGACGATACCACAGATAGTATGGCGGCGGCCATTTGCCATGCTCACAGTGCCAAATTCTCACAAAAATTGTAAGAGGTAGGGGCGACCATTGGTCGTCCGTCTTCGATGAAAACACAGACAATAAAGAAAAACGGACGTGCAATGCACGCCCCTACAATATAATAACAACAAACAAAAAGGAGAGAAAAATGACAGTAGAGGCAATCGAGAAAGAATTAAAAGAAGGAAAATTAAAAGAAATCTATCTTTTTTATGGGGAAGAAACCTATTTAATGGAAACCTGTACTAAAAAGATAAAGAAATTATTTGGAGAAATGATAAAGGGGATTAACTATGTTGAAATAGATGATACCAATTTAGAACAATTGATATCGAATTTACAAACCCCTAGTTTTGGGCATCCTAAAAAATTAGTATTGGTAAAAAATACAGGGTTATTTAAAAGAGAAGTAAAGAAAAAAGGGGTTGGATTTCAAGAAACAAGAGATAAAATTTGCAAATATGTAAAAGAAAATGCAGAACAAATAAAACAAGATAATCTTGTTATCTTTATAGAAGAATCGGTAGATAAAGGAAAAATGCTATCTTGTTTCGAAGAAATAGGAGCAAGTATTTGCAATTTTGAGTACCAAAAATTACCGAATATTATAGCCAGACTAAAAGCAATTTGCAAAGCATATGAGGTAAACATAGAAGATAGTACATTAAAATATTTTGTAGAATGTGTACGGAGTGAATTTGCAAGCTTTAATGAATGAAATTCGAAAACAAATTGAATATGCAGGAACAAATGGCACAATCACCAAAGAAAGTATCGATTTATTAACCATAAAACAAATGGAAAGTGTTATTTTTGACTTAACAGATAGCTTAGGCAAAAAGAACACAAAAGAAGCCATGACGGTTTTAGAAAATCTACTATATGCCAAAGAACCACTTCAAAAAATTCTAATTACACTATACAATCACTTTAAAAAACTATATTTCACAAAACTTGCCATTAGACAAAACAGAAACATCCGGAGAAAGTTTAGCACTAAAACCAAACCAAGCTTTCTTAGTAGGAAAATACAAAACCCAAGCAAGCTATTTTGAAGAAACAGAACTAAAACAAATCATCTTTGCTTTCATAAACTTAGACGCAAACTACAAATCTGGACAAATTGATTTAAATGTAGGAATAGAAACGATACTATGTGGATATTGCTCAAAATAAAATTTTTACAAATTTTGAAAATTTATTCTTGGAAAAACAAGAAGTTTACGTATAAAATCTCTTCTTTTTCAAACAATAAAAAGAAAAAGGAGAGATTTTTTATGATGAATAAAATTAATTTTAGAACAGACTTAGCCTTAGAAAGAAGAGATTTGTACAGAAAAGCAAATCGTTTAGATAAGGAAATTGATGGGATTGAAACTGAGGAAGAAGAAAATGGACCACGAATTCGAACCTCTCGTGTGAAGGTATTAAATGAAAATGGAGCAGGAGCAATTGGAAAACCAGTAGGAAATTACATTACCATTGATATTCAAAAACTAAAAGTAGCAACTGAAGAGGATATACAAGAATCGGCAGAAGTGCTTGCAAAAGAATTACGAGCATTACTAACCAAACATGCGACACCAAAAGATGAAATTTTAATTGTTGGATTAGGAAACCAATATGTAACGCCAGACTCATTAGGTCCAAAAGTAATTAATGATATTGATGTAACAAGACATATTTTAACCTATATGCCACAAGTATTAGGAGAAGATACAAGACCAGTAAGTGCGATTTCTCCGGGAGTACTTGGAACCACCGGAATTGAAACGTTAGAAATTCTAAAAGGAATTGTGGATAATGTTCACCCCAAATTATTAATAGTAATTGATGCATTAGCTTCTAGGAGCATAGAAAGAATAAGCAGTACCATACAACTAGCAGATACCGGAATTACTCCCGGAGCAGGAGTTGGAAACAAAAGAAAAGACCTAAGCAAAGCAACTCTTGGAATTCCCGTTATTGCACTAGGTATTCCAACCGTAGTAGATGCTGCTACCATTGCAGCAGACAGCCTAGACTTACTCATTCAAAAACTACAACAAGACGCCAATTCCAATGATTTCTTAAACAATCTACAAGAAGAAGACAAATACGAAATGATAAAAGAAGTACTAGTCCCAGAAGACTACAACTTCATCGTAACCCCAAAAGAAATCGACGACCTAATCGAAAACATGAGCTCCATTGTAGCAAGAGGCATAAATATCGCCACACAACCGGAGAACATAAATGAATCGATCTAGAAAAGGAAGCTATTCTTACACGATAAATAACGTATGGAACACATACAATAGTATTAAATGTACTGGATAAAAGGTGTATAGGGCATATTTCATATTTGGTCCTTTTTCGCCATTGTAGAAATGGATGAGAATAAGAGGTAAAATGGTGCAAGCACACAATAGTCCGTATTCGAAATACAGTCTAGTAGTAAGAGCAAGAGGAATGTATTTTACAAGGCATAAACCAATATAAGATAGGTTCATAAGCCATTTTTTCTCTTTAAATATGTGGAAAATGAAAATCATTAATACACCAAAATACCCATAATCGGTTTTGAAAAAGTCAGCAGTTAAGGCAAGGGATGCAACTAATAGTATGCCAATTCCTTTATTTTTGCATTGCTCATAACCAATAATGGCAAGTAGTCCTAAAAATAGAGTAAAGAAAATGTTTAAACCGAGAGTTTGCTCGGAACATCGAATTAAACCACATAAAAGGTACTTGTGAAATAACCCCAAACATGAATAAACGGATGCAATAATTGGTTTTGCTTTTGGTATGGGCATACCCTTCACTAATGCCAAAAGCAAAAATAGGAAAGGCAATTCGCCCCACATAATTAAAATTTGAAAAACGACTATAAAGGGCATATCCCAAATGGTCAAAAAACATAGTAACCATGGCAATTATTTTCAACACAAAATTCGACATAACATTATTCCATCCTTCCTCTTTTATAAAAAGACATATTTGTAATAACAAACCAAAAGGCCCCTTTACCTAAGGGGCTGTCGCCGATAGGCGACTGGGGGTTCTTACGAATTCAATTTTTCATTGGTTTCTTTTTCTTCATTATAACGTTCCACAAAATAGATAGGGCGACGTTTGGATTCGTTAAAGGTTCTTCCTAAATATTCACCAATTACCCCTAAAAAGATTAACTGAATTCCACCAAGGAATAGAATAACTACCATGGTAGACGAATATCCGGGAACGTCAATTCCATAAATAATGGTTTTTATAATAATGGCTAGCATGTAAATAAAACCAGCAAGAGAAACCAAAATTCCCATAACAGCGGCAAATCGTAGAGGGGTGGTGGTAAAAGAAGTTAAGCCATCAATGGAAAGATTAATTAATTTCCCATAATTCCATTTTGTTTTTCCAGCAGCACGTGGGTCACGGTCAAATAAGATTTCCTTTTTATTGTAACCAATCCAACTAAATAGCCCTTTGGTATAACGTTGCGATTCACGAATGGATTTTAGAGCTTCTACACAACGCCTATCAAGCAACCTAAAATCACCAGTATCTTTTTGAATTTCGATATTGGTAACACTTTGTAACATTTTATAATACATTTTTGAGGTAAATTTCTTTAAAAAACTTTCTCCTTTTCGAGATTTTCTTTTGGCATATACATCATCATAACCTTCTTCCCAAAGCTTTAGCATATCGGGAATTAATTCTGGTGGGTCTTGTAAATCCGCATCAATAATAATCACACAATCGCCTTTGGCATAATCAAGACCAGCAATCATGGCCGTTTCTTTTCCAAAATTCCTAGAAAGGTTTAAGTAGCAAATGCGATTATCCATACTTCGTAACTCTTTCATAACAGCTAAGGTATTATCTTTGCTTCCGTCATTTACCAGCAATATTTCAAAACGGTAAGAAGAAAGGTTGTCCATAATATTTTTTAGTCTTTCATATAGCATATGTAATACTTCTTGTTCATTGTAAGCAGGAACAAGAATGGTAACTAATTTTATATCTTTTTCCATAAATAAACCTCCATACAAGCTATTATACCGTATAATTTGTATGGAGTAAAGAGATTTTGCCTATTCTTTGGAAACTTGTTTACTGGTTAAACGGTACACGTGGCAAATATCGCAATCCGTGCAAATGGAAACTCGAGAATCGAAAATTAATTTTAAAGTAGTAATAAATTCATCTTCATATTCATGGATTAAGTGGATATATAGTTTTTCTGGTAAAAGCGTTAACAAGGTATTTAAACAGTAATCATTAGAAGAAAAAGAAATATCCGATAAGTAGGTTGCATTGGAAAGATTCGTATCAATAGGGATAAAATCCTTATTTCCATCAAGTAAAATCGAATCCTTATTACGATAGACTAGATGAATGACATTAGTAGAGCTTTCTTTGGAGGCTACATATAAATGTAAAATATCGATAAATTCATGGTATTCGCGTTCAATTAAAAAATTACTAACCGATAAATCGGTATGATAATCTAACAGGTCACGATATTCTTGTAATCGGAAATTGACAAACCCTGAAAGTACAATCGAATGATGTTCTGATAGGTATCGATCAAAAGAAGAAAAAATAGATTTATATTTTTCTTCGTAAAGTTCTGGTTCATGAAATGCTTCAAAACAAGTATCTAAAATGGTTTGTTTTTCAATATCGTTAAAATAAAAATAATGATAACGAATTAAGTTTTTTACCATTTTTCTTTCATAAAAAAAGAGAATGCATTTTGTTAAAATATCACATACATAAGTATGGAAAGTAGCAATATCATCACCAGTATAATGAATAATCACATTATGATAAATCTTAAAAGAAAGATTGGATAAATAGATATGTTCTAGGTTAATATTTGAAAATTCTTTTAGTAGATAGTCGATTACATATTTATTATTGCTTTTTACACAGACGGATTTCATGCCCTAAAAGTCTCCTTTCATTTTTGGTGCCATAAGTTAGTATCTACCAAAATGGTTTTTGCTATACATTATTTTATGCAATTTGTAATGGATTGGAAACTTGTATAAAAGGAAACGAAAAAAAGAAAATTTTGGTGTGGAAATTTGCACAGTAAAATTGTTGAAAAATGCACAATGAAAACTGTCAAAAGACGTACAATAAATTGTTAAAACGGAAAAAGAAAACCAATTATGTGAAAATATAATAATCAAAAACAAGATATTACCTTGCTATATCTTATTTACAAAGATATAATAAAACAAAAACGAAAGGAGCAAAAGAAAAATGCAACAAAGAAACAAAGGAATCACATTAGTAGCTTTAGTCATAACAATCATTATATTACTAATCTTAGCAGCTATAACAATTAATATGACAATCGGACAAAGAGGAATCATAACAAGAGCACAGCAAGCAGGAAAAAACTACCAAGAAGCAGCAGATAGAGAAGATAAAGAATTAGCCAAACTATGGGACGAGGCAGAAAATATTTTAAAGGGAAACACACAAGGTAGTGGAAATACTACTGGTGGAGGACAAGATCCAGTTAAGCCAGGAGAAGAAACAGAAAAACCTTGGGAACAAGACCCAACCAATCCAGATTGGTCAAAACCATCTACAAATACGGAGAAAGATAATTATGAAGATGAATCAGGAAAAAAAGCAACTATTCCAGAAGGTTTTCAGGTTTCTAAAAAAGAAGGAGAAACGGAAATTGATGATGGCTTGGTTATAAGAGATGCGATTACTAATAATGAGTTTGTATGGGTGCCATGTAGTGCTAATGGATCTAATGAGCAAGTAAAGTATAATAGATATACTCTTACTAAGGGTGCTGTAACAAATGGCACTCACTTGGCTACCAATAGTATAATGATAAAGACGAGTGAGAATGATAATAGCTATTATATAGAAGCAATGCCAACAATAAAAGATGATAAAACAGAGTTAGATAGTATAACAGAATATGGTGGATTTTATATAGGACGTTATGAAGTCGGAATAGAGGGACATGACGAAAAAGTAGATACTACGGGTAAGTATGGTATTAGTTGGACGGGGTATAGTAATGGAACAGCAGTAATACAAAAAGGAAAACAAGTATGGAATTATATAACAATAGAAAAGGCAAAAGAAATAGTAGAAGAAATGTATATTGGTAATGAAATAGTAATAAGTAAATTATGTAGTAGTTATGCATGGGATACAGCATTAATGTTCATACGAAAGAATCATTCGAGGTATCCTAGCTTCAGTCCAGAGGGTAATTATTACAATTCTGCATTTACGTATACTGATTTAGAAGGAAATGTTAAAACGAAACGTGTAAATTCAACGGTAATAGTACCAACAGGGCAAACAACGGCAGTAAATAATATATATGACATGGGAGGCAATATCAGTGAGTTGACGTTAGAAAAAAACTCAGAGGAAAGAGCTTCAGTAGTGCGTGGGTCGAGTTGCGATTACCAATATAATACAGATCCAGCAGGTGACCGTGATGCAGGACTCTATACGTCTGGTAAGTATATAGGATTCCGTTGTACATTATTTTTACTAAAATGAACCATAATGAGAGAATAATAGAATATTGACAAAATATTTTTATACTTTGTCAATATTCTATTGTAATTACAGGGTAAAAAGGTCTTTACAAACTAAAAATTCATGATATAATAAAGTCATCTTGTTAAGTTCAAACATAATAACAATCTATTATTATGTTCTAAATCATTATCAATATTAAATTGATTCAAAAAATATTCAAGATGCTTTTGTTCGAAAAGCAACATATTTTCCAAAACAAGAATAAAAATAGAAATCTAAAAACGAAAGGAGGCTAAGGTTACTACGTCTTTATTATGTTTTGATTTGACGAAGAAATAAAAAATATTGTCATTTTTGTTGAGTTTTTTAATTTAACATGGTACAATAAGAAAGGAAATACATATGAAACTAAATTTAAAAAATGATATTGTATTTAAAGCATTTTTTGCGAAAAAAGGAAACGAAAAATACCTAAAAAGCTTTTTTTAGAATCGTTATTAGAAGAAAGCATTGGCGAAATTGAAGTAGTAGGAGAAGCGAGCTTAAAGCAATTGACTATTGCCGAAAAAATGGGAAGATTGGACATTAGAGTAACCATAAACAAAACGAAAATCGTAAATATTGAAATTCAATTATGTGATAACAAGGACACAAAACAAAGAACAGAGTTGTATGGCTCAAGACTCATTAGCGAACAAGTAGGAAGAGGAGACCAGTATCAAGAATTAAAACCAGTCATACTCATTAATATTTTAAACTATAACCTACTAAAAGTACCAGATTATGCGACTAAAAGTGTAACAGTAGCCGATAAACACAGAGACTATATTATTACAGACGATATAACATATTGGTTTATAGAATTACCAAAGTTTCGAAAAAGCAAACCAAGATTAGCAAATGCATTAGAAGGATGGCTAGCCTTAATTGATGATAAAGATGGGAGGTTAAGTAAGATGGCAGAAGAAAAACACGAAATTATAAAAGAAGCAAAAGAAGAAGTAGAAGAAATCCTATCCGAAGCCGTAATCAAAGAAATAAACGAATACAAACAAACTGCCATATGGGAAAGAAACTCGATGAAATATCATGCAATGGAAGTGGGAATGAAACGAGGACTAAGAAAAGGAGAAAAAAAGGGATTAGAACAAAGCAAAAAAAAGATAGTTGGCAATATGCTACGAAAAGGAATGTGTATTGAACAAATAGAAGAACTAGTAGAAATATCAAAAGAAGAAATACAAAAAATCAAAGAAGAAATGTCGTTATAATATCAAAAAGAAGAACAAAAATATAGATACTATTTAATTATAAGTAGTATCTATATTTTTCTATTGGTAAATTCGATAATCAATCTCCGGAAAAATTGGGTCTTTTTCGGTAATATCTTTTAGGAATTCCTCATCAATGGAGTCGGATTTTATTTGGTTGTATAATTTGGTAAATCTTCCAATATGGTCTTTGATTCGTTTTTTGGCATAATCTACCATAGTTCCATTGGTAATAATAAATAACCAATCACTGCTTTGGGCAAGTAGTAACTCTCTAGCACATTGGTTTAGTGCTTGTTTTTTTAAGGTATTTGTCTCATTTGGATATAAATGCGCAAGTTCTACCATACGGTCTCCCGCCACATGTAAATGCCTATGTACATAATCATTGGTTGGGTTTAGCCATACACCACTATAACCATTTGCCCCCCAACTAGAACGGCATGGGGTAGATACTTGAATATTTGGGTAACGGTCAATATATTCACTAGGAGTAATTAGCTTAAAATCACACTTATCGTAGTATATTTTTTTAAATAGCACATATAACCAATCTGGTCCTTCATACCACCAATGACCATAAAGTTCTGCATCATAAGGGCATAAAATAATGGGCGGAGTATCCATGTGATTTGCTAAATTTGTAATTTGTGCTTGTCTACAATCGAAGAAATGACCTGCTTGTTTTTCGACACTATCCATAGCCCATCTTGGGTTGTAATAGTCTTTTTCGCTGGTATCTCCGGTAATGCGATAATATTTAATGCCAGTAGGAACACGAACACCATCATAGGTAAGATAAGGCTTAATGTAGTCATAATCAGCGTCATACCCAATATCACGGTAAAATTCACGGTAATTATAATCCCCAGGATAACCATTAATTGAGCTCCATACTTGACGAGAAGATTCAATATCACGTCCAAAGGCAACAATGCCAGTGGGAGAAACAATAGGTGCATAGGTACCATATACAGGGGTAGGGTTAGCATATAAAATACCATGCGATTCGGTAATAATATATTCAATTCCAAATGCTTTTAAATATTTGTCAGCTTCTGGCACATATCCACATTCTGGAAGCCAAATACCACGAGGCTTTCTTCCAAAATATTTTTCATAAGTTTGTACACCTACTGCAATTTGAGCTTTTACGGTATTTTCGTTAATATATAAAATTGGAAAATAACCATGGGTTGCACCACAGGTAATAATTTCTAATACACCAACCTCTTGCAAATGTTTAAAACCTTCAATAATGTTACAGTGATACACATCTTGAAAAATGTGTAAGTCATTAGAATAACGGTCAAAATAATAATGCGATAGTTTATTTAAACGTGCATCATAGGAGGTACGTTTGATTTCTTTTTTTGAAAGTTCAATATGCTTTTTTAAATAGCTTATATAACGTTTTTGTAATAGTTTATTATCTAACATATTAAGAAGAGGAGGTGTCATCGACATGGTAATACGAAAATTAACCCCTTCTTCTACTAATTTGTTAAAATTCGTAAGTAAAGGAAGATAGGTTTCGGAAATTGCTTCAAATAGCCATTCTTCTTCTAAATAATGTTCACTTTCTGGATGATGCACAAAGGGTAGATGTGCATGTAAGACAAAACTAACATAGCCTTTTTCTTGTTTATTCATAGATTTCTCCTTCGTAAATTGATAGGAGCAGATTGTATATCTGCCCACACAAGTTATTATTTCATTGACGCATAGCCATTCTTTGTAAGTGGCAAAGCCACTAACTTAGGTCGCTTATTTGAAACTAGAAGATGAAAGGGAAGATGGATTTATTAAATTACCGTCAACGATTTCATCAAATAATTCGTTTTTATAAATTTGCTTGTACAAGTCATAAATACCATAAATTTCTTGCATATTTTTAAAGTTAGCCCAATGTGAGAAATCTTTAATTGTTGTTTGACCGGTTTTTACATTACGGTAAGATACTTGAGGGGTAAAGCGTTCGAATAAAATATGATCATTAGGAGACGACATTTCATTAGAAGAGGCAACATAGATGTATGGTTCTTTAATTGTATCTTGGTATAAATTTGGACGTCTTCCAAGTTCGATTACATATTCACAGTTAACATCATTTACATGTAAGTACCAACTATTGGCAAAATCGTTAATTTCAATTTCAAAAGTATAATTCATGGTAGTATTATGAACTAGCAAAATAGGTCTTGTTTTAGAAAAAAAGTCTTCACCATATTTGGTAGTATATATTAAACGGTCCTCATCTGAAATATCCCAATACACAAATAGCATTTCTGGTGTTTGTGCAAGTACTTTTACAGTGGTTTGGTTATAACGATAAGGCAAATCATAATATTCCAAAATCTCGATTTTCTTCTTTGCAGTTGTGGTTTTTTTAGCAGAAGAGGTACTAGATGCTTTTGCTTTTGTAGCTGTGGTTTCTTTGGTAGTAGAAGTACTAGCAGTCTTAGTTTTTGTAGTAGTTTTTTTAGTAACAGAAGTACTAGGTACTTTAGTAGTTGTTGTCTTTTTTGTAGTAGCAGTAGATTCCTTTTTAGTAGGAACTTTTTTAGATTTTGTAGATGCAGTAGCATCTTGTTTTGTAGTAGCTTTTTTAGTAGATGAGGTCTTTTTAGGAACCTTTTTTACTTTAGTACCTTCATCTTTTTTCTGTTTTACTGATTTAGCTACATCTTTTGTTGTTCTTGGCATCAAAAAATACCTCCTTGGTACAAATTAAATTTCTTCTACTATACTATACTAAAAGCAAAATAAATTCAAGTAAATTGTCGAAATAAATACAAAAATATTTTTTGTATTCGGAAGAATAAGTTGTGGTACGATTATGCTGACTTTCTATATTTAAAATAAGACGATTCCATTGTGCAAAAAAAGAAACAATCGATATAATAAAAAGACAAGGAGAATGAAGAAAGAATATAAATATAATCATATGGAGGCAGGTCATGTATCTAACCAAAAAGGAATCATAGAAGGAAGTCTATGGGGATGCTCATATGGAGCAAGAACAATCAGATGGGAAAAATAAGGAAAATTGAAAAAATGCTTGCATTTTTTTCAAAAGTGTAGTAGTATTTTTTAGGGTGTAGAAAAATGAGAAATCTTGTAGAAAACACAAAAGCTATGATAATCGTAAGTAGCAAAGTATCTTTGCTAGTTTTTGTGATTACTACAATTTGTAAAACTATAAATGATTGTGTTATCGCCTTTGGCGATTGCAAATCATTATATGCATTAGAATATATTCACTAAACATATGTGTTTAGTGATTTTTTGTATTTTGTTAACACACCAAAAAAGAAAAAGGGGGAATTTTTATGGAAAAAAGTAAAATGGTTTTAGATGTAAATGAAAAACCAACAATTGCAAAATGGATTGTTTTAGCAATTCAACACGTATTTGCTATGTTTGGGGCTACTATTTTAGTACCAATCTTAGTAAATGCAGGAGCAGGAGAAACCGTGCTTACCATACCAGTAGCACTAGTAACATCAGGAATAGGAACACTAATTTATATTTTATGCACCAAAGGAAAATCGCCAGTATATTTAGGAAGCTCGTTTGCCTTTATTGCACCATTAGTAGCAGCGTATGCAAAAGGGGGATTATCTGGTGCGATGACAGGAATTATGGCAGTAGGACTTATTTATATTATATTTGCAACCATTATCCGATTTGCAGGAAAAAACTGGCTAGATAAATTATTACCACCAGTTGTAATCGGACCAATGATTATGATTATAGGATTAGGGCTTGCACCATCCGCTATTTCACAAATAGGGTTAGGAACCGATGCACCAGTAGAATGGAAAGCTATATTAGTAGCAGTGGTTACATTCTTAGTAACTGCCATTGTAGCAGTAAGAGGAAAAGGATTTTTAAAAATTATTCCTTTCTTAGTAGGAATTGTAACAGGTTATATTGTATCCGTATGTGTAGGATTAGTAGATTTTACACCAGTAGCAGAAGCTGCTTTCTTTAGCATGCCACAATTTGCAGTTCCATTTTTAAGTTATGCACCAAATTTTTCAGCAATTCTAACCATTGCACCAATTGCCTTAGTAACGATGGCAGAACATATAGGAGACCATACTTCACTTAGCAACATTATTGGAAAAGATTTATTAAAAGAACCCGGATTAGAAAGAACTCTATTAGGAGATGGTGTTGCAACCTTTGTTGCAGGACTACTTGGAGGACCAGCAAACACAACTTATGGAGAAAATACCTCTGTCGTAGGAATGACCAAAATTGCATCTGTTTGGGTAATTGGATTAGCAGCTATTTTTGCAATCTGCTTAGGATTCTTAGGAAAATTCACAGCATTAGTATCTACTATACCAAATCCAGTATTAGGAGGAGTAAGCTTACTTCTTTATGGATTTATTGCCGTAAATGGATTAAAAGTCCTAATCCAAAATCAAATCGATTTTGGAAAAACAAAAAATGTTGTTGTAGCATCTGCCATGTTAGTACTAGGATTAGGAGGAGCTGCTATTTCCATTGTTAGTGGAGATGTATCGGTTACTATTTCAGGAATGAGCCTAGCAGCTATTGTAGGAATTCTAATTAATCTTTTCTTACCAGAAGAAAAAGAGGAAGAGGTAAACATGGCAAAAGAGGATAAAAAAGAAGAAAAATCAAAAGAAAAAATTAACGCATAAAATAAAGACTAAATCAATAACACAAAAAATGTAGGGGGCGATGCCCACATCGACCCAGAAACAAGGCACAAAAATAAACAGGTTGATAAATCCATTGACCTGGAAACAAAACACAAAAACAATGCCAATAAGGGTTACGCCACCCGCAACCCAGATGGTTTATAGGCAAAACCATTAAAAACCTAAATATAAAGTAAAAAAAGGAAGGATAACATGAAAGCAATTGAATTAAAACATCCTTTAATTGAACACAAAGTAGCAATTTTACGAGACAAAAAAACAGGAACAAAAGAATTTAGAGAATTAGCAGAAGAATTAGCAATGTTATTATGTTATGAAGCAATGAGAGATGCCAAAACAGATGAAGTAGAAGTAGAAACACCAATGGGAACAACCATGGCAAAAAAGATTAACGAAGACCGTTATACCTTTGTACCAATCCTAAGAGCAGGACTAGGTATGTCAAACGGAATTACCAAAATTGTTCCAAATGCGAAAATAGGGGTCATCGGCTTATACCGTAACGAAGAAACACTAGAACCAGTACGTTATTATTACAAAGTACCAAAAGACATACAAGATAGAGAAGTCATTCTAGTAGACCCAATGCTTGCAACAGGTGGTTCCGCAATCGATGCCATAAAAATGATGAAAGAAGATGGAGTAAAGAAAATAAAATTCTTATGCCTAATTGCAGCACCAGAAGGAATTAAACGAGTAGAAGACGCATATCCAGATGTACAAATCTACTGTGCTAAAATTGACGACCATTTAAACGATATCGGCTATATCGTGCCAGGCTTAGGCGATGCAGGAGATCGAATTTTTGGAATTCGATAAAATTTGAAAAAATTATGTAAAAGTGTTATAATAGAAGTGTAGTGGGTAACCACTGTTGTGAAAGGAGTCAAGATGTCCGAAAAAAAGAAAGCTCTTTTGTTAGTAGTTTTAATGGGCGTATTGATTTTAGGGGGATATGTGCTAGTTGCAGTTCACACAGCCTTAGGAGCAGTTATCATATTCCTTGTAGGAATTGTGTTAGGAAGGTATAGCACATTATACGAAAACCCTAGATGGTTCTGAAGCATGGAGAATTCATTTTCTCCATGTATTTTTTATTGTGTTAAAAAATTACAAATCATAAGAAGAATGTCATAATTTCATGGCTAAAATATATTTCACAAAAATTTCACAAATAAAATTAGCAATTGGGGTTGACAATTGCTAATTTTGGTTATAATATATACAAAGAAATTAGCAATCTAAACTTTCAAGTGCTAAAAAAAGAGGTGATAAAGGTGCTAGATAAGCGTAAAAAAGAGATTTTGCAAGCAGTTGTAGACGAGTACATTAATACCGCAGAACCAGTAAGCTCAGCAACACTAGTTGAAAAATATGGCTTAAATTATAGCAGTGCAACGGTTCGAAACGAATTAGCAGAACTTGAAAATAATGGTTATTTAGATAAACCTCACACTTCTTCAGGACGTGTACCTTCAGAAAAAGGATATCGATTTTATGTGGATGAGCTTGTAAACGAAGAGGATATTTCTATAGAAGAAATTAAATATATTCAAACAAAGCTATCTACAAAAGTAAATGAAATCGAAGATTTAACCAAAATTGCAACTTCTACCTTATCGGAAATTACCCATTATACCACAGTTGCTATTCGGTCCTAAAACAGATATGCAAACCATTGAAGAAATGAAATTCGTTCTATTGGGGTTTAGGATGTTAATGATTGTCATAGTAACCGATAGTGGAATGGTAAAAGAAACCATTATTAAATATGATGAAGACATAACAGCAAGCCAAGTAGAAACTCTAAACAATCTATTTAATAGCAAACTACAAGGAAAACCTCTTAGTAAGATTGATAAACCAATGGAAGAATATATTTTTTCCGAAATTAATTATAGTATCAAGGTAATTAAGCCGATTATTGAACAAATTAATAAGGTGATAGAAGAAGAAAACAAAATTTATTTAGAAGGAACGAAAAAAGCCTTTGATTTACCAGAATTTAAGAGTTTAGAGATTGCCAAAAACTTTGTTAATATTTTAGATGAAAAAGAGTTGGTATTAGATATGTTAAACTCTGGCATTGCGAAAGATATTAATGTGTATATTGGCGATGAAAATGACAATGAGCAATTAAAAGATTTTAGTATTGTTACATTTAAACATTCTGTTGGAGATAAAGATTTAGGAACCATCGGAATTATAGGCCCAAAGCGTATGGACTATTCAAAAGTAATTTCCGTTATGAAATATCTTAGTAAAAAAATGAAAGAAAAAGATTTGTAAAGAGATTTGAAAATAAGTGTTTCATAAACTTGAATGTTTTTCAAAAAAGGAAGAAAGGAAGGAAATTTAAAATGGAAGAAAAAAAAGAAGAAGCAATCCAAGAAGAATTAGATAAAGCAATGGAAAATAAGGATAATCAAAATTTAGAAAAGGAAAAGGAAGACAAAACAAAACAAGAATTAGAGGAAATGACAGACCGTTATAAACGTTTAATGGCAGAATTTGATAATTTCAAAAAAAGAAGTGCCAAAGAAAGAGAAAGTTTATACGATTCTTTAACATCTGATATTGTAACATCCATTTTGCCAGTGCTAGACAATTTAGAAAAAGCAGTTTCTACCAAAACCGAAGATCAAAACTATAAACAAGGAGTCGAAATGGTATACAAACAGTTTATGGATACGTTAGCAAGCTTAGGAGTAGAAGAAATAAAAACAGTAGGAGAAACCTTTAACCCAGAATACCATGAAGCAGTCAGCAGTGTACAAGACGAAAATTTAGGCGAAAAAGAAATAAAAGAAGAATTTAGAAAAGGTTATAAAATAAGAGAAAAGGTAATACGCCATTCCATGGTGGTTGTTGCAAACTAAAATGTTATTAAATTTTTAATATATAAATTACAAAAGATTATAATATAAAAAAATAAATTTTAGGAGGAATTTAAAATGGGAAAAATTATAGGAATCGACTTAGGAACAACAAATTCATGTGTTGCAGTAATGGAGGGTGGAGAACCAGTTGTAATACCAAATGCAGAAGGAAATAGAACAACCCCATCTGTTGTAGCATTTTCAAAAAATGGAGAAAGACTAGTAGGACAAATTGCAAAACGTCAAGCAGTTACCAATCCAGACAATACGGTTATCTCTATTAAAAGAAACATGGGAACTGACAAAAAAGTAAAAATTGAAGGGGATGAATTTACCCCACAAGAAATTTCAGCTATGATTTTACAAAAATTAAAACAAGATGCTGAAAATTATTTAGGAAGTGAAGTAAAACAAGCGGTTATTACTGTACCTGCATACTTTAGTGATTCACAAAGACAAGCTACTAAAGACGCAGGAAAAATTGCAGGCTTAGAAGTATTAAGAATTATCAACGAACCAACTGCAGCTTCACTTGCTTATGGTATGGATAAAGAAGACCAAGACCAAAAAATTATGGTATACGACTTAGGAGGAGGAACCTTCGATGTTTCTATTCTAGATATTGGGGATGGTGTATTTGAAGTATTAGCAACCAGTGGAAACAACCACTTAGGAGGAGACGACTTCGACCAAAAAATTATTGATTACCTAGTAGCAGAATTCAAAAAAGAACAAGGTGTTGACTTAAAAACCGATAAAATGGCAATGCAACGTTTAAAAGAAGCAGCAGAAAAAGCAAAAATTGAATTATCTGGTGTACAACAAACGAATATCAATTTACCATTTATTACAGCAGATGCAACAGGACCAAAACATATGGACATTACATTAACAAAGGCAAAATTTGAAGAGTTAATTCGCGATTTAGTAGAATCTACAGCAGGACCAGTAAACCAAGCACTAAAAGATGCAGGAATTTCTGCTTCTGATGTACACAAAGTGTTATTAGTTGGTGGTTCTACAAGAGTACCATGTGTACAAGAATTAGTAAAAAGAGTAACAGGAAAAGAGCCAGACAAAGGAATTAACCCAGACGAATGTGTTGCTATTGGTGCAGCAATTCAAGGTGGTGTATTATCTGGAGATGTAAAAGATTTAGTATTACTTGATGTAACACCATTATCATTAGGAATTGAAACTTATGGTGGTGTATTCACCAAATTAATCGAAAGAAATACCACTATCCCAACCAAAAAATCACAAGTCTTCTCAACTGCTGCCGATGGTCAAACCAGTGTAGAAGTTCACGTATTACAAGGAGAACGTGAAATGGCTGCTTACAATAAAACACTAGGAAGATTCCAATTAACAGGAATTCCAGCAGCACCTCGTGGAGTACCACAAATTGAAGTAACCTTCGATATTGACGCAAACGGTATTGTTCATGTATCAGCAAAAGACATGGCAACCGGAAACAGCCAAGATGTATCGATTACAGCAAGCACCAATTTATCGGATGAAGACATTGAAAAAGCAGTAAAAGATGCAGAAGCACATGCAAGTGAAGATAAAAAGAAAAAAGAGGAAATTGAAGCAAGAAACAATGCAGAAAGCTTAGTATACAACAGTGAAAAAACATTAAAAGAATTAGGAGACAAAGTTTCAGGTGAAGAAAAAGCAAAAGTAGAAACCGAAATTGACAATGTAAAAAAAGCCTTAGAAGGAACCGATATTGACAAAATAAAAGAAGCAACTGAAAAACTAACACAAGCTTTCTATGAAGTATCTGAAAAACTATACAAACAAGCAAATCCAAACGCAGGAGCAGAAGGATTTGACCCAAGCCAGTTTGCAGGAGCACAAGGAAATGCCGAAAACACAGAAAATACAGCAAATGATGGAAATGTATATGATGCAGATTACAAAGTAGAAGAAGACGGAGAAAATAAATAAATTGTAGGGGCGGGCCTCGTGTCCGCCTGTTTCAAAAAAGGGGTGTACACGATATGCAACCCCTACAAAATCATTTTAAATAATGGTAGTGGAGGAAAATATGGCGGAGCAAAAAAGAGATTATTATGAGGTATTGGGTGTGAATAAAAACGCGAGTGATGATGAGCTAAAACGTGCCTATCGCAAACTTGCTAAAAAATACCATCCAGATGCAAACCCAGATAATAAAAAAGAAGCGGAAGCAAAATTTAAAGAAGTAAATGAAGCATATGAAACCTTGTCAGATGCCCAGAAAAGAAGAATGTATGACCAATTTGGACCAGATGGACCACAGGGCTTTGGAGGTGGTGGACCAGGGGGAGGATATTATTCTTATTCTACCTCTGGTTTTGATGGGTTCGATATGGGAGATTTAGGAGATATTTTTTCATCCTTCTTTGGAGGAGGATTTGGAGGTAGAAGTTCATCAAGAACAAATGGACCAGCCAAAGGAGCCGATTTACGTTATAATATGGAAATCAGTTTTGAAGAAGCTTTTTTAGGTGTGGAAAAAGAAATTAGCATTAGCCGTGATGACACCTGTGACACCTGCCAAGGAAGTGGTGCAAAACCAGGTAGCAAAGTAGATACTTGTACTATGTGCCATGGAACCGGAAAAATACAACAAGTACAAACTACAATTTTAGGACAAATGCAAACCACAAGAACCTGTCCTACCTGTCATGGAGAAGGAAAAGTCATAAAAGAACCATGTGATACCTGTAGAGGAAAAGGAACCGTTCGAAAACAAGCCAAAATAAAAGTAAAAATTCCAGCAGGAATTGATGAAAACCAAACCGTTGTATTAAGAGGAGAAGGAGCACCAGGCACTAAAGGTGGACCAAAGGGAGACCTATACATTACTGTACATATTAAAAGGCACAATATCTTTACAAGACAAGACTATAACGTGCTTTGTGATATCCCAATCACTTTTACCCAAGCAACCCTAGGAGCAGAATTAGAAATTCCAATGGTAGACGGCTCAAAAGAAAAATTCAAAATACCAGAAGGAACCCAAACAGGAACAAGATTCCGTATCAAAGGAAAAGGCTTTAAAGCCGTTAATCGAAACTATGAGGGAGACCTAATATTCACAGTAGAAATACAAACCCCAAAACGCCTATCAAAAGAACAAAGAGAGCTACTTGTAGAACTTGCAAAAACCATGAACGAACAACCACCAGTAAAGAAAAGAGGAATATTTGGATAAAAATTAAAAGAACACTTGAAAAGTGTTCTTTTTTGATATAGAATGGTAATGTCTTAAATAGGACAAATTTTATAGGTACAAAAATGTACCAGAATTGGAGGAATTGAAAATGTCAATTAAAGTTGGAATCAATGGATTTGGAAGAATTGGAAACTTAACCTTCCAAGCAGCATTACAAAAAGGAGATGTAGAGGTAGTCGCAATTAATGACCCTTTTATTACAGCAGACTACATGGCGTACATGGTAAAGTATGATTCAGTACATGGAAAATTCGAAGGAGAGGTAAAAGAAGAAAACGGAAAATTAGTAGTAAATGGAAAAGAAATTAAAGTATATAACGAAATGGATCCAAAAAATATTCCATGGGGAGCAGATGGAGTAGATTATGTTTTAGAATGTTCTGGCGTATTTACCACATTAGAAAAAGCACAAGCTCATATTGATGCAGGAGCAAAAAAAGTTATTATTAGTGCACCATCAAAAGATGCACCTATGTTTGTTATGGGAGTAAACAACGAAAATTATGACCCTAGTATGAACATTGTTTCAAATGCATCTTGTACCACAAACTGTCTAGCACCACTTGCAAAAGTAGTTAATGATAACTTTGGAATTAAAGACGGATTAATGACAACCGTTCATGCAACAACCGCAACACAAAAAACGGTAGATGGAGCATCTAAAAAAGATTGGAGAGGTGGTAGAGCAGCTGCTGCTAACATTATTCCATCTTCTACAGGAGCAGCAAAAGCAGTAGGAAAAGTAATTCCATCTTTAAATGGAAAATTAACAGGTATGGCATTTAGAGTACCAACACCAGATGTTTCTGTTGTAGACTTAACTTGTAACCTAGAAAAACCAGCAACCTACGAAGAAATTTGTGCAGTTATGAAAAAAGCATCTGAAAATGAATTTAAAGGAATTATCGAATACGTAGAAGATCCAGTTGTTTCTACTGACTTTGTAAACGATGAACATACCTCAATTTTTGATGCAACAGCCGGAATTCAATTAACTGATACCTTCGTAAAATTAGTTGCATGGTATGATAATGAATGGGGATATTCAAATAAATTAGTAGATTTAGCAAGATACATGGCAACACGTGGATAATCAAAAATGTGTCGTAGGGGCAAAATCTATTTTGCCCTTGCAAACATGGAAATAGGGCAGAAATAGAATTCTGCCCCTACCATTGTATAAAAGGCATATATATTATCATGATAAGAAATCCCAGTCGCCTTTGGCGACAGCCCCCTTAAGTAAAGAGGCCATTACAATGGTAATATATATACCTTTTGTATAAAATTGGTATAGTATCCATATAATAAGATAAAAATAGGAGGTTTTAGGTATGAATAAAAAAACAGTAAAAGATATTGAGGTAAAGGGAAAGAAAGTATTGGTTCGTTGCGATTTTAATGTACCACAAGATGAAAATGGAAATATTACGGATAATAGAAGAATTGTGTCTTCTTTACCAACCATAAAATATTTATTAGAGAATGGTGCAAAAGTGATTCTTTGTTCTCATTTAGGTAGACCAAAAGGAGAAGTGAAAAAAGAATTCTCATTAGCACCAGTGGCAAAAGAATTATCAAAACAATTAGGAATAGAGGTAAAATTAGCGGAGGATGTTATTGGAGAAAGTGCGAAAAGTTTAACGAGCAATCTAAAAGAAGGCGAAGTTGTGTTACTAGAAAATGTTCGTTTTGATGCACGTGAAGAAAAAAATGACCCTGAAATGGCTCGTGAACTTGCATCACTTGCTGAAATCTATGTAAACGATGCCTTTGGAACCTCTCATAGGGCACATGCTTCAACGGCAGGAGTAGCAGACTATTTACCAGCTGTTTCTGGTTTCTTAATTGAAAAGGAAATCGATTTTATGGGAAATGCACTAGAAAATCCAAAAAGACCATTGGTTGCTATTTTAGGAGGAAAAAAGGTTTCCGATAAAATCGGAGTAATAAACAGTTTACTTGAAAAAGTAGATACCTTAATGATTGGTGGAGCAATGGCATACACCTTCTTTAAAGCACAAGGATATGAAGTAGGAAATTCGATTTGTGAGCTAGATAAACTAGATTTAGCTCTAGAATTAATGGAAAAAGCAAAACAAAAAGGCGTAAAACTAATGCTACCAGTAGATACCAAACTAGGAAAAGAATTCGACAAAGATACCGAAAGTAAAACGGTAAAATGCACGGAAATAC
The DNA here is from genome assembly GCA_948436025.1 of uncultured Clostridium sp. Lineage (GTDB taxonomy): Bacteria > Bacillota > Clostridia > TANB77 > CAG-508 > RGIG8482. The sequence continues at coordinate 34,719 of CAOJHH010000011.1, forward strand.
CAGAAGGCTGGGAAGGTTTCGACATAGGAGAAGAAACCATTAAATTATATAAAGAAGAATTAAAAAAAGCAAAAACCGTTGTATGGAATGGACCACTTGGTTTATTTGAATTTGACCAATTTGCTATTGGAAGTAACGAAATTGCCAAAACCTTAGCCGAAATTGATGCCATTACCATTGTAGGAGGAGGAGACTGTGCAGCAGCCGTAGAAAAAGCAGGAGTAGCAGACAAACTAACTCATGTTTCAACAGGAGGAGGAGCAAGCCTAGAATTTTTAGAAGGAAAAAAATTACCAGGTATTGAATGTTTACAAGACAGAGCGTAAGAAAACGAATTTTTTAAGGAGAAAAGATGGAATTAATCGATGTAATTGATGAAAATAACAATTTAATAGGAAAGATAGAAGATAAAGATGTTGTTCATGGAACAGGGATGTGGCATAGAGAAATTTCTGTTTGGATTATGAATCGAAAAGGAGAAATTTTACTACAAAAAAGAGCAATGAGTAAAAAACAGCATCCGGGAAAATGGAGCATTGTAGCAGGTCATATACAAGCGGGTGAAACACCACTTGCTGGAGCAAAAAGAGAAACAAAAGAAGAAGTAGGAATTGATGTTCCTGAAGAAAAATTTGAGGCAATGGTTTGTGAAAAGAAAGAATGTGCTTTTCCGAATGTACAACAATATAATAAATACTATGATTACGTGTATTTTCTATTAGTGGATTATAAAATAGAAGAATATGTCATTCAAATAGAAGAACTTAGTGAAGTAAAATATGTAACGATAGAAGAATTTATAAAAGAATTGAAAGAAAAAAATGAGAAATACACATATAAGTATGAAGAATTAAAGGAAACCATTCAAAAACTAATAGAAAAAAGGAAAGAATTAGAAAAATAAGAGTAATATTAGTAAAAGAATAAGCATAAAGGACGTTGAATAAATGAAAAATAATTTGCAACGAAGTTTTTTAGAATATGTGCGAATAAAAAATTCACCACAAGACTCAAAATTGCATAAGGAAACTTTAGGGGAAGAGATTGATTTGTATGGTGAAAATCAAAAAAGAATAAGAACCATCCTTCGAGGCGAAGAAATAGGCGAAAATGAATATAAAAGATGTGTTTTATGTTTTGTGATAGACAAAAAAGGAAATGTGATAGTTGAACATAAAAAAACAGGGGAAAAAGATGTATGCTCAGGACATATAAAAGCATATGAAGTAGGTCTACAAGCAGTAGTACGTGAATTATATGAAGAATTAGGAATTGGCATAGAAGAAGGATTACATGCAAAGCAATTAGGAATAATAAAGGTTATATTACAAGAAGCAGACAGCAAACAGCCATGTATACTAGAAATATATTGTTTATGCCGAACACAAAATACCGAAATAAGAATCAATAAACAAGAAATTGAAAAAATAGAAAACATGCCATTTAAAATATTTATGACAAAATTCCTAAACGGAAAAATTTTTCCATATGTTAAAGCATATGACCCAATCGTACCAAAATTAGTAAAACAAGTAAAAGAAAAATCCCATAAAAAAGAGGCGATAGAATGGGAACGCTAATTATGGCAAAAGTCTACAAAGCCATACAAGAAAGCCCCTTTAACAAGGGGGCTGTCGCCCGAATGGGCGACTGGGGGTTCTAAAAAGGGCTTCGAAGGGTTTGTAAGCCTAGAAAAACGAAATAGGAGGTAAAAAATAATGAGAAAAAAAGTAATTGCAGGAAATTGGAAAATGAACCATAATCCAGAAGAGACAAAAAAATATTTAGAGGAGTTCATTCCGATGGTAAAAGATGCTACAAGTGAAGTAGTGCTTTGTGTGCCATATTTGGATTTAAAATGTATGGTAAAACATGCAAATGGTTCTAATGTTCATATAGGAGCACAAAATATGCATTGGGAAGAAAAAGGAGCCTATACAGGAGAAATATCTGGTTCTATGTTACAATCCATTGGTGTAGAATATGTCATTATTGGGCATTCCGAAAGAAGACAATATTTTGCAGAAACCGATGAAACGGTAAATAAAAAAATAAAATCCGCTTTTGTAAGCAACTTAAAACCAATCGTATGTGTAGGAGAAACCTTAGAGCAAAGAGAAGCTGGAAAAACCAAAGAAGTGATTACCGCACAAACAAGATGTGCCCTAGAAGGGCTAACCGAAGAGCAAGTGGCAAACACCATTATTGCCTATGAACCAATTTGGGCAATTGGTACAGGAAAAACGGCAACAAGTGAAGATGCCAACAATAGCATAAAAGAAATTCGTGAGGAAATTTGTAAAATATATGGACAAAAGGTATCCGAAAGAGTTATAATCCAATATGGTGGTAGTGTAAAACCATCCAATGCAAAGGAATTATTTAACACCTCCGATATTGATGGGGCATTGGTAGGAGGAGCAAGCTTAAAACCAGAAGACTTTGCAGGAATTATTAATTATTAGAGAGTGAAATGTGGGAGTATATTTTTTGAAAGGAGCTAAATTTATGAAAGAAAAGGAGAAAAAAAGTATGGAAAATTTAGCATTACAGAAAGAAAAGTATACTTATGAAGATTTACAAAAGATGGATGATGATAAAAGGTATGAATTAATTGATGGTGAATTATACCTTATGAGTGCACCAACGGTATCACACCAGGAAATAGTGGGAGAAATATATGCCGAGTTACGTAATTATTTAAAGGGAAAAAAGTGTAAAGCATTGGTTTCACCGGTAGATGTTTGTCTGTCTGGTGTAAAAAATCCCAAAAAGGAATATAATGTGTTACAGCCAGATGTTATTGTGTTATGTGATGAAAATAAGCTAACAGACAAGTGCATACTAGGTTCACCAGATTTAGTCATTGAAGTGCTATCCCCAAGTTCTAGAAAACATGATACTTTTGTGAAATATAATTTGTATCAATATTATGGAGTAAAAGAATATTGGATTGTAGATGAAGAAGCAGGAGTTATTTATCAATACATTCTAAATGATAAAAACATTTATACATTACCAAAAACTTACGAAATTACAGAAGATATCAAAGTAAATGTATTAAAAGATTGCATTATTTCTTTAAAAGATATAGTAGAAGAAAAATAAAAGGAAGGTAAGGAATTTATGGAAAACAAACTAACAATGCTAATGATATTAGACGGATTTGGAGAAAATACAAATGAAAAAGGAAATGCGGTTAAATTAGCCAATACACCAAACATCGATAAAATAATGAAACTATGCCCAACTACAGACATGTACACAAGTGGATTAAATGTAGGTCTTCCAGATGGACAAATGGGAAATTCAGAAGTAGGGCATACGAATATTGGTGCAGGAAGAATTGTATACCAAGAATTAACCAGAATTACAAAATCGATTGAAGATGGTGATTTCTTTAGTGTAGCAGAATTTGATGGGGCAGTTGAAAACTGCAAAAAAAATGGTTCGGATTTACACATTATGGGACTATTATCCGATGGAGGAGTGCATAGCCATATTCGCCATTTATATGCCCTATTAGAACTTGCCAAACGAAAAGGAATTGAAAATGTATATGTGCATGCTTTCTTAGATGGAAGAGATACCCCACCTGCATCTGCAGAAGGATATATTACCAAATTAGAAGAAAAAATGAAGGAAAAAGAAATTGGTAAAATTGCGAGCATTGCTGGTCGATTTTATGCCATGGACCGTGATAAAAGATGGGAAAGAGTAGAAAAAGCCTATCAAGCACTTGTAAATGGAATTGGTAACAAAGCACCAACAGCCATTAGTGCCATTGAAGCATCTTACCAAAAAGAAATTTTTGATGAATTTGTAGAACCAACCTTAATTTGTAATGGAGACACACCAATTGCCACCATCAAACCAAACGATTCTGTTATTTTCTTTAACTTTAGACCAGACCGTGCAAGAGAAATTACCAGAAGTTTAGTCGATAATGAATTTGATGGTTTTGAAACAAAACCATTAAACCTATATTTTGTATGTATGACACCATATGATGAAACCATGCCAAATGTACAAGTAGCATTTAAAAAAGAAGCCTTAAGCAATACCTTTGGAGAATATATTAGTAATAAAGGATTTACCCAACTTCGTATTGCAGAAACAGAAAAATATGCTCATGTTACTTTCTTCTTTAATGGGGGAGAAGAAAAGCAATACAAAGGAGAGGACCGTATTTTAGTACCATCTCCAAAAGTAGAAACATATGATTTAAAACCAGAAATGAGTGCTTATGAGGTAACGGATAAAGTAGTAGAAGCCATTGAAAGTGGCAAATATAATGCTATTATCTTAAACTATGCAAACCCAGATATGGTAGGACATACGGGAAGTTTAGAAGCAGCGATAAAAGCAATTGAAACCATAGATGAATGTGTAGGAAGAGTAGTAGAAGCTGTCGAAAAAGTAAATGGTGTATTACTAATCACAGCAGACCATGGAAATGCAGAACAAATGATAGATTATAAAACGGGAGAACCACATACAGCACACACCACAAATCCAGTTCCATTAATGCTAGTAGGAATGAAAGAGGTAACCTTAAAACCCGGAAAATTAGCAGATTTAGCACCAACTATGTTAGATATTATGGGATTACCAAAACCAGAAGAAATGACAGGTGAAAGCATTATCGTAAAATAACCAAGAAGAATAGAAAAATTGGGGGCATTTATGCAAGTTTATTTGAATGTGCATAAAAAGTATGAGAGCATACAAAAGCAACTATTTTACATGATCCCTGAAAAATGGGATCGTGTGTATCTATATGCTTGTGTGGTGGATCATTTTCAAGATTTGCAAACAGGAGAAATGTTTTTTTACTATTTTCCCAAAAGCATTGTGCGAAAGAATCCAATCAATGTATATGAAGTACCAAGTAAGTTCAATATAGATGAAAAGGCATATTTAAAATTAGCAGAAAATTTATATGATGAAATAAAAGAATTACGAAAAGAATGTATCAAAATGGGAGAAAAACCATGGAGTAATGTGACGATTTTTGTAGAAAATTTAAAATTTAATGTAGAATACCATTATGATGATTTAAGATACAGCCAATATACGAGTATGGATAGGCATTTAATATGGAGACACCAGTATTTACATATACCATTATCTAGTTATTCCAAAAAAGAAAGAAACATGATAGAAGAATATCTAAGGCAAAATCAACATACAGATAAACCAATGATTTATAGTGAGGGAATTTATAAAAAAACAGTAAGTAACATTACAGAATTTCGAAAAATAGAAGAAACCTACGAAACACCAAAACAACATGTAGGGGTCGATGCCCACATCGACCTGAAAAATAAGAACGAAACAAAGAAAAACAAACCCGTAGGGGTCGAGGACTACATCGACCTGGAGACAAGAAACAAAGACGAAAGCGAGCCACAGACGGTAAAAAGCCAAATTCTTACCATTCAATAGTTTACAAAATTTTTAATATATCTAATGCTAGAAAGGAGCAATTAAAATGATTTATTCAAAAGAAGTAGAAGAAATGTGTCCAGTAGCAAAAGGAGTGGACCATGGACCAGCACCAATACCAGAAGAAGGTAAATGGGTAAAATCAAAAGAAATTAAAGATATTTCAGGATTAACACATGGAATAGGATGGTGTGCACC